>JAUSBB010000134.1 GCA_030652245.1 Rhodocyclaceae bacterium
GTAGGCTTTCGCCTCGCCACCAAATTTCGCCGCCAAAATCGTCGTGATCGCCGCCGTCAACGTCGTCTTGCCATGATCCACGTGCCCAATCGTCCCCACATTCACATGTGGCTTCGTACGCTCAAATTTGCCTTTTGCCATGATCGATTACCCCAACAAGTCTGGTCCGAGAATAAAAATGGTGCCCATGGGCAGGATCGAACTGCCGACCTCTCCCTTACCAAGGGAGTGCTCTACCACTGAGCTACATGGGCCCGAACATCAGAACAACAGAACAATAAATTACAACGCTTCACCAGCCAAAAACCCTGGAGCGGGCGACGAGGTTCGAACTCGTGACATCTTGCTTGGAAGGCAAGTGCTCTACCAACTGAGCTACACCCGCTTCGATCCAACCACACCCACACCTAATCACCGCCGCCATCGCTCTGACAGCGCCCGGCGGTGCCAACATATAGTGCCAACAGACCGCGATATTCTTTGGTGGAGGGGGAAGGATTCGAACCTTCGAAGGCTGAGCCGTCAGATTTACAGTCTGATCCCTTTGACCGCTCGGGAACCCCTCCAGCGAAACAACCCGAGATTATGGATGAAACCTACCCCCGCTGTCAATGTCGTGTCGTGAGAAGTTTTCAGCGGCGTAGAATGCGTCCTATGAACACGGTTTCCCGCCTGCCCGCCGATCTGACCGCAGCGCTCGCCGCGCGCTTTGGCGACCGCTTCACGGTCAGCCCCTGCATTTGCGCACATCACGGCAAGGACGAATCATCACTACCGCCCGCTCCACCGGATGCGGTGGTGTTTGTCATGTCGACCGATGAAGTCAGCGCAGCGGCGGCATTGTGCCATACCCACCGCGTACCGATGATCGCCTACGGCACGGGAACCTCGCTCGAAGGTCATTTGCATGCCGTCAAGGGCGGCGTTTGTATCGACCTGTCGGGCATGAACCGGGTGCTGGCGGTGCGCCCGGAGGATCTTGATGCAAGCGTTGAACCCGGCGTCACTCGCAAGGCGCTGAATGCCGCCCTACACGGCAGCGGCCTGTTTTTCCCCATCGATCCGGGCGCCGACGCCAGCATTGGCGGGATGGCCGCCACGCGCGCCTCCGGCACCAACGCGGTACGCTACGGCACCATGCGCGAAAGCGTGCTGGCGATGACCGTGGTGCTGGCCGATGGCCGGATCATCCGGACCGGTACGCGCGCGAAAAAATCGGCCGCCGGTTACGACCTGACCCGCTTGTTCGTCGGCGCGGAAGGCACGCTCGGCATCATCACCGAACTAACGGTGCGCCTCTACCCGCTGCCCGAGGCGATTGCCGCCGCGACATGCGCTTTCCCCTCCATCGCCGCCGCCGTCACCACGGTGATTCAGGCCATCCAGTTGGGAATTCCCGTCGCGCGCATCGAACTGCTCGATGCACTTTCGATCACGGCCATCAACCGCTACAGCAAAACCACGCTCCGCGAGGCACCGACGCTGTTTTTCGAGTTGCACGGTTCGCCCGCCGGCGTCGCCGAGCAGACCCAGGCGATACAGGAACTTGTCAGCGAACACGGCGGCATGGATTTCACTTGGGCCGACCGCCCCGAGGAGCGCTCACGCCTGTGGCAGGCGCGGCACGACGCCTACTACGCCTGCCTTGGTCTGTGTCCGGGCGCACGCTCGCTCACCACAGACGTCTGCGTGCCGATCTCGCGGCTGGCGGAATGCATTGCCGCCTCGCTCGACGACCTCGCCCGGACCGGTTTGGTCGCCCCCCTGCTCGGCCATGTGGGCGATGGCAATTTTCATATGCTGCTGCTGGTCAATCCCGAAGACGCCGCGGCGCTCGAACAGGCCCGAGAATTCTCCAAACGCCTGGCGGAGCGCGCCATTGCCATGGACGGCACCTGCACGGGCGAACACGGCATCGGCCTGGGCAAGCGCAAATACATGGTCATGGAACATGGCGCAGCGGCACTCGTGGCGATGCGCGCGATCAAGCAGGCGCTCGACCCGCACAACCTGATGAATCCGGGCAAGATTCTGCCCGACTAGCGGCTTGGCGACGAACCGCCATCCTGTGCGCAAACACCCGCCGGACAAGCCCGAACCCTCCCCCTTCGCCGCCGCCCTGCTGGCGCAAGCGGGCGGCGTGGCGACAGTGCTAGCGCTGGCCTTTGCGCTCGCCCAGGCGACTCAGCTTGGTTTCTGGCAATTCCCGCTCGTCCCAGCCCTCACGCAGGGTGTGGCCGCCGCCTTGATTGCCCTCTGGCAGCGCGCACCGCGCTGGTGGCTGCCGATCCATCTTGGCTTTGCGCCACTGGCCGTCACCGTGTATGGCCTCGACATCGCCCCCGGCTGGTTTCTCGCCGCCTTTGTCCTGACCCTGCTGATTTTCTGGCGTACCGACCAAAGCCGCGTGCCGCTGTATCTGAGCAACCGTCGCACGGCAAATGCGCTGGTGGCACTGCTGCCGGCAACGCCCGTCACCCTTATCGATCTCGGCTGTGGCCTGGGCGGCCTGTTGCGGCAATGGGCCAAAGCCCGCCCCGATTGCCGCTTCGTTGGCATCGAACACGCCCCCCTGCCCTGTCTCATCGCGCAATTACGCACCCGGGGAATGGCCAACGTGACGGTGCGGCACGGGGACTTCTGGCCGGAACCGCTGGGTGGCTACGACTTCGTCTATGCCTTTCTTTCCCCCGCGCCGATGCCCCGCCTGTGGCACAAGGCCTGCGCCGAAATGGCGCCAGGCGCCACTCTGGTCAGCAACAGCTTCGCCGTACCGGACATCGAGCCTGCCAGCGTGGTCGAAGTGACTGATCGCCGCGCGACCCGTCTTTACCTTTACCGGGTCTAAAGAAAACGCCGGGCCGCCCCAAGTTTTCTTGCCCCTTGAGGGGAGAACCGAGCGCAGCGAGGTTTGCGGGGTGGGCCCAATTAAGACGACGATTCCGCTGCATTTCCAGCCATCCCCGACCGTCCCGATCGCCAATAATGCCCTCTGTAGCGCAGGAGGCAATATGGCGGACATCATCTGTGTAATCGGCAATAAAGGCGGGACGGGAAAAACCACGCTGTCGCACATGCTTTGTCAGGGCATGGGCCTGCTCGGGCAACGCTCGGTATGCGTCCTGACAGACATGCATCGCGAACCGCTCGACCCGACCGAGCGGCGTTATCTCATCGCCGATGCTCGCTCGCGCGAAGCGTTGAACAAGGTGGTGGACAAGGTGCGCGGACTCAAGGCCTGGTTGGGCGTGATCGACGGCGGCGGCAACCGCACCGAGATGGACCGGCGCCTGTATGGCGTGGCCGATCTCGTTTTGCTGCCCTTCCGCGACTCGCACGAAGACATCCGCACGGTCATCCGCGACCTTGAAATGTTCCCGCGCGCCTACGCCATTCCCACGCAGTGGCCCACCAACGCATGGCAGCGCGAGGCCGCCGAAAGAACCGTGGCGGAATTGCTGGCGCCCTACCGAGATCGCATTCTCGATCCGGTGTTCAGCCTGTCGTCCAGCAAGTTTCTGCTGCAAAAAACCCTGCCGCCGGGACTGCCGACGCCGCTGGCCAACGCCTGCCGCGCGATCGCTCATCAGGTGGTCGAGCTGTTGCAGTTACCGCTGGAAGACGATGAACCGCTGCCGGAACTCGGCGTCCGCCCGCTGGCGACGCCGCAACCGCAGCCGATGCAGCGGGTCATGGCGGTGGCCGCCTGAGTCCGTTTATTTTTTACCCTGTGCGACAAGCAGGGCCTGTGAGCGATTGCTCACACCCAACGCCTTGAAAATCGCCGAGACGTGGATTTTCACCGTGCCTTCGGTCACGTCAAGCAAGGCGCCGATTTCGCGGTTGGTCTTGCCCTCGGCCAGCAGTTCAAGCACGCGCGCCTGACTTTTAGTCAGGCCGAAACGTTCGGCCACGGTCTTGGCGCGGCGACGCTTGCCGGTCAATTCACGGAATTCGGGCGGCAACCAGGTTTCACCCGCCAGCACTTCGCGAAGCGCCTCCAGCAGGGTATCGGTAGGACTGGCCTTGGAAACGAAGCCAGCCGCCCCGTGGCGCATCGCCTTCAGGACAGTTTCGCCGTCATCCAGCGCCGACAGAACCACCACCGGAATATGCGGATGACGTTTGCGGATCACGCCCAGGAAGGCCATGCCGCCCGTTCCCGGCAACATCAGGTCGAGCAGGATCAGGTCGAAATCGTCGCTGGCAGTCAGCAGTCGCGTCGCGTCGTCGGCATCCCGGGCGCCCAGAATCTCGGCGGGTGCTCCGCCGTCATCCAGACCCTTCAGCGCCAGCAACAGACCCTCACGCACCAGCGTATGGTCTTCAATTACCAGAATTCGCACTTGCCTTCCCCTTTTCGAATGGGGCTATCATAAGCGCTAACTCATATTCCTGTCGAGACCCGTCCATGACCAATCCAACACCCAACGATCCGCTGGAATTTCTCAAAGGCATGTGGGGCAACATGGGCTTTTCGCTGCCCGGCATGGTGACGCCCACGCTCGACACCGACGAGCTGGGCAAACGCATCGCCGATCTGAAAGCCGTCGAGGGCTGGCTCAAGTCGAACCTGAGTCTGCTGCAGATGACGATTCAAGGCCTCGAAATGCAGCGCATCACGCTGCAAACCCTGCAGCAGATGAGCCAGTCCGCACCGGAGGGCGAAGGCAACGCGCCCAACCCCTTCCTCAACCCGGCCGCCTGGCCGATGCCGTGGAACATGCCGTGCGCGGCGAGCAGCACGGCAACGCCCGCGCCACCAGCCGAGGCCGCGCCGGAAACGCCGCCCAATCGTGCAACATCAGGCGCAACATCACGCAAGAAGGGCAAGCCAAAGGGGTAAGCTCAGCATGCCCAGCAGGGTGCTGGCAGAAATCAGCCAGGCGACGCGCGGACCGTCGCCGCCCATGCGCTGGGCCAGGATGTAGGCCGAAGAAGCCGTCGGTAATGCGGCAAAGGCCAGCGCAATGTCGAAATGAATGCCTTCAAGTCCGCTATAACGGGCTGCGGCCAGCGCGATCGCCGGCATGGCCAACAGCTTGATCCCCAGGAAATAGGCGGCTGCACCGCGTCCTGTCGTGCCCAGCGTTCCGCGCAGCCGGAGCGCCGCGCCCACGGCCAGTAGCCCCAGCGCAATCGCCGCCTCGGCGAGCCGACCCAAAAACTGCCCGGCCGGGGCGGGCAGGCTCAATCCCGCCAGATTCCACGCCAACGCGGCCAAGGTGGCCAGCAGCAGCGGATTTTTCGCCAACTCGCGCCACACCGACATCTCGCCGTGGCGCGCCAGCATCCAGACCGCCGCCAGATTGGCGAGCGGCACCATGCCGCCGGCCAGGAGGCCCATCGCCGCGATGCCCGCCGCGCCATGCAGCTTGGCGGCAACCGCCAGACCGATGTAGGAGTTGAAGCGAAAGGCGCACTGAAATTGCGAAGCGAAGGAAATCGGCGTCAGCGCAAACAGCGGCCGCGCCAGAAGCGCCAGCAGCATCGCCCCCAGCATCGCCATTGCGCCGACGCCGATCAGGGGTATCGCGGCAGATGACAGCGGCGTTTTGGTAATGGCGTTGAACAACAGCGCCGGGAACAGCACGAAATAGACCAGCTTTTCCAGCCCCGCCCAGAAATGATCGCCCAGCGCCATCCAGCGCCGCAAGCCAAAACCCAGCAGGATCAGCGCGAAATCCGGCAAGAGGGCGAGCGCAGTATTCACCGGCTCATATCACGCGTTGGTTTCGCAGTGCGTCGATTTCGGCGTCTGGATACCCTGCCTCGCGCAAGATCGCCGTCCCGTCAGCGCCGACTTTTGGCGCGGGACTATGCACCGCAAAATCGAGACCCGACATCTTGAGCGGTGGCGCAAATTGCCGCAGGCCGTCGACTTCGGGCAGCATGCCGCGCGCCTGGAGCTGCGGATGCGCCATCGCCTCTTCGAAAGTCAGCACCGGCGTCACGCCGCAATCGACGTTTTCAAAGCGCGCCGCCCAATGGGTGAGCGGCTGGCTGGCAAACAAAACATCCAGCTCATGCCGTGTGCGTGTGCCTGCCGAACCGCGCGCCAGCCCGAAGGGCTTGAGTTCCGGCTTGCCGATGGCATCACAGAAGAGTTGCCAGAACTTCGGCTCCAGCGCACCCACCGCCATGTAACGACCGTCCTGTGTGCGATAGAGGCCATAGCCGGGCAGCCCGCCATTGAGATCGTCGGTGCCACGCGGCAGGGTTTGCCCGCGCCCCAGCATCGCGAGCAGCGGCGAGTATGCATGGGCAAAGCTCGCATCGGTCATCGCGACATCGACGTAGCGCCCCCTGCCGGTGGCCTTGGCGCCGATCACCGCCGCGAGAATGCCCATCGCCGCCGTCAATGCGCCGCCCAGCAGATCACCGATCTGCAGGTTGGGAATGGCTGGCGCCTCGCCCGCGTTGCCAATCTGATCCAGCACCCCAGCCGTGGCGATATAGTTGATGTCATGGCCAGCACGGTCGCGCCACGGGCCATCCTGCCCATAACCGGTAATGGCGCAATAGACGATGCGCGGATTGATCTCCTTCACGACGGTATAACCGACGCCCAGCCGGTCGACCACCCCTGGGCGAAAGCTCTCGACGATCACGTCGGCATCACGCGCCAGCCGCAGGAACACCGCCACCCCGGACGACTGCTTGAGGTCGAGCCGCATGCCGCGTTTGTTGCGATTGACGACGCGGAAGAAATAGCTATCCTCGCCCGGCGCGGCGCCGATGCTCATGGTGCGTGAGTAGTCTCCGGCGCCCGCATCCTCGATCTTGATCACCTCGGCGCCCAGATCGGCCAGATGGAGCGTGCAGACCGGCCCGGGCAGCAAACGGGTCAGATCGAGGACGCGCAAACCCGCAAGCGGGCCGGTATGGCTTCTGGCATCCGGGCCGGTGGCGGTGGAGGTTTTCGTCATGGGAGCATCGTATCAGAGTCACCCAGCGGCTGGCTCACGCCGTAAAGCCCCTGTCAGCACATGGGCATAAAATGCCATCAGTCCCCACACGCTGACTATACTGTTGTTGTTTTCCACTGGTTTTCGTGGCTATTCATGGAGATTTCGCGAGCCACTGAACGGGTTGCGGTGGTTGCGCCTGTAATCGGACAACCCGCTTTGATAAGGAGTCCTCGACCATGAAACGACCGTTGGTGGTATCCACCCTGATCACCGCACTGCTTCTGCCTGCCGGGTTCGCCTTGGCGGCCGACGCTCCACCGGCCAAAGCCAAGACTCAGGCCCAGCAGCAGGAGCAGGTTTATGGCAGCCAGCTCATGACACAGCAAGAGCGCAACGAATATCGCGCAAGGATGCGCACCGCAACAACTGCCGAAGAACGGGAGCGGATTCGCATTCAACATCATGAAGCCATGAAAGAGCGAGCCAGGACGCGGGGCGTTACCCTTCCCGACGAACCGCCCGCTGGCGGTGGCGGCATGGGACCGGGCGGGGGCGGGGGCATGGGCCCGGGTGGGGGTGGCATGGGCTCGGGCGGCGGGCGCGGTCGCTGATCCGGGTGACATCCAGCACCCTGCTCTGCTGACAAGCAACAAGGGGCGGGACACGATTTTTTGGCTTTCTGGCTGGAATGCTGGAGAATCGTGGCCTGTCCCTGATTTCTCTCCCCGATGGCGTAGCCTTTGTCCAGCTTCCTCCACCATTTCTCGCTCGCCAGCCCCCTCTTCCTGCTTGTTCTGATCGGCTACGTCGTCGCGCGCACGGGCCGCTGGCCGCTGTCGGCTTCCGAGACCCTGGCGCGGTTTGCCTACACTATCGCCATTCCGGCCATGCTGTTTCGCATGATGGGCGATTTTTCAAAAATGCCGCCGGTCGACGCCCGCCTGCTGATTGCCTTCTTCGGCGGTTGCCTGATCGTCTTCATCATCGGTCGGCTGGTGGCCGCAACCCTGTTCAAGCTCGACGGCGTGGCCCAGTCGGTGTTTGCGCTGGGCGGCGTGTTTTCCAACAATGTCATGCTGGGGGTGGCAATCGCCAAGACCACGCTGGGCGACGCTTCGCTGGCCGTTGTTTCAATGGTCATTGTCTTCAACGCCCTGATCCTGTGGACACTGGTCACACTCTCGGTCGAGTGGGCGCGCCACGGCGAGTTTTCGCTGCGGGGTTTTGGCAAGACGCTAAAGGGCGTGCTGACCAATCCGATTGTCGCCTCGATCCTGGGTGGCACGGCGTGGGGCTTCACCACCCTGGCGCTGCCCGCCTTCATCGATGTGCCGCTCGCCATGCTCGGCCAAACCGCCGTTCCGCTCTCGCTCATTGCGCTCGGCATGAGCCTCGCCGCCTACCGCATCCGTGACGGCATTGCCCAAAGCCTGGCGATCACTGCCATCAAGCTCGTTGTCCAGCCATTGGTCGTCTGGCTGCTGGCGCGGGCGCTCGGTCTGCCGCCGCTGGAAACGCAGGTGGTGACACTGCTCGCCGCGCTGGCAATGGGCGTCAATGTTTACATGATGTCCCAGCAGTTTCGCACCATGCAGGGCCCGGTGGCGGCGAGCCTGGTGCTGACGACACTGCTCTCGGCCTTCACCGCGCCACTGGTACTGACTTTGGTCAGCTAACCGAAGGGGCTACCATCCCCTGGAGTTTCTGACTGATAATTCCAAGATGCGTTATTACTTCAAACGAATGGGCAGCAAGGCGGCCAGCCCGCCGCGCAAACCCTGGACGAAAATCGCCTGGTCCGGCGTGGGCGCGTTCGTCGGCATCTATCTGGTGGCGGTACTGAGTGACCTCGTCAACCACGACATCACCGACCACCTGTTCCTGATCGGCTCATTCGGCGCATCGGCAGTGCTGATCTATGGTGCCCCGCAAGCCGAGTTTTCGCAGCCGCGCAATCTGGTGGGCGGGCATGTGCTGAGCGCGCTGATCGGCATTTCGCTGTACAAGCTGATGCCCGAGCCGGTCGCGCTGGCGAGCGCGCTGGCGGTGGCGCTGTCGATCGTTGTCATGCATGCCACCCGCACCTTGCATCCGCCCGGCGGCGCGACGGCGCTGATCGCGGTAACGGGCAGTTCCAACAGCCATGCGCTGGGTTACAGCTTCGTGCTGGCGCCGGTGGCGCTGGGGGCGTTGGTCTTGCTGCTGGTGGCACTGCTGATCAACAACCTGTCGGGCAACCCGAAACGCCACTATCCGGTCTACTGGGTCTGATCGGAATGCCAATGTTCAAGCCCGTTTTGCTCTTATAGGCTCACAAGTCGGCGCTGGCGGGACGGCGATAGCCGGCACGCCGCCAACATGGGGACGGCGCAAGCCGACACGCCGCCAGCTTGGGGACGGCGCTGCCTAATCGTACTTGCGCTCGTCGCTGATCACCTTGCCATCGTTCGGCAAGCTATCCACGAACTTCACGTCGCCGCGCAGCTTGGTCAACTCCCGCAGCGAGTTGGCGATGGCGGCGGCCAGTGTTGCGTCGCCAACGCCTTCACAATGCAGGGTCATGGCGTCGGTGCTGTCGGGATTGGTCACCACCAGCCGCGCGCGGGATAGTTGCGGGTGGCGTTTCACCACAACCGCAATTTGTTCGGGATGAACGAACATGCCTTTGACCTTGGTGGTCTGATCGGCGCGCCCCAGCCAGCCCTTGATGCGCAGGTTGGTGCGGCCGCAAGGAGAGATGCCGGGCAGAATCGCGGAAAGATCGCCGGTGCCGAAGCGGATCAGCGGGTAGTCGGGATTGAGCAACGTGACCACAATCTCGCCGACTTCGCCTTCCGACACCGGCTCGCCCGTGCCGGGACGGACGATTTCGAGAATGACCTCTTCATCGACCACCAGCCCCTCGCGCGCCGGGGTTTCGTAGGCGATCAGGCCAAGGTCGGCGGTGGCGTAAGCCTGATAGCCTTTGACGCCACGCGCCAGCAGCGCTTCGCGCACCGGCGGCAGGAAGGCCTCGCCTGAGACCAGCGCCTTGGTCAGCGCAGGAATTTTCAGGCCGAGTTCGTCGGCCTTTTCGAGCAGGATACGCAGGAAGGACGGGGTGCCGACATAGGCATTCGGTTGCAGATCGGCCATCGCCTGCACCTGCTGTTCGGTCTGCCCGACGCCGCCGGGAAAGACCGTGCAGCCGAGCGCCTGCGCGCCGGCTTCGAGCAGCCAGCCGCCGGGCGTCATGTGATACGAAAAGCTGTTGTGCACCAGGTCGCCGGGGCGGATGCCGGCGGCGTAGAGCGCCCGCGCGGTACGCCAGTAGTCGGCGCCGCGACCTTCGGGTTCGTAGATCGGCCCGGGGGAGGAAAACACCCGGCCGAGCCGGCCCCAGCCGGAAGCCGCCAGGCCGCCGAAGGGGCGTTGGCGCTTTTGCAAGTCGATCAGCTCATGCTTGCGCAGCACCGGCAGTTGCGCCAGCGCGGCGCGCGAATTGATGCTGGCCGGATCTATGTCGCGCAGAGTTTCCGCGAAATAGGCCGTGTTCGCCTTGGCATGGGCGACCTGTTGCGGCAGCAGCGCCAACAGTGAGGCTTCGCGCTCGGCCGGGTCGCGGGTTTCGAGTGCGTCGAAATGGTCGCCTGCCGCCGCCGGGCCGCCCCAAGGCGGCAGCGCGGCGTGCCCCCTCTGGGGGTGGGGGGCAGCGAACGAATGTGAGCGTGGGGGGCTAATCATGCCAGCCAGCGCTTTCTGCGGCGGTAATGTTTGACCTCGCGGAAGCTTTTGCGGCCGGCGCTCGACAGGCCGAGGTAGAACTCCTTGACGTCCTCGTTGTTGCGCAGATCTTCGGCCTGGCCTTCCATGACGACGCGGCCGTTTTCGAGGATGTAGCCGAAATCAGCGTAGCGCAGCGCCATGTTGGTGTTCTGTTCGGCCAGCAGGAAGGTCACGCCTTCCTTCTGGTTCAAGTCTTTCACGATGGAAAACACCTCGTCGACGATCTGCGGGGCGAGGCCCATCGAAGGCTCGTCGAGCAGCACCATGTTCGGGTTGGCCATCAGGGCGCGGCCGATGGCGGTCATCTGCTGTTCGCCGCCGGAGGTGTAGGCGGCCTGACTGCTGCGCCGGGTTTTCAGGCGCGGGAAATAGTTGTAAACCTTTTCCAGGGTCGCGGCCACCGCGGCCTTGCCGTCGCTGCGCGTGTAGGAGCCGGTGAGCAGGTTTTCCTCGACCGTCAGGTGGCCGAAGCAGTGACGGCCTTCCATCACCTGGATGACGCCGCGCTTGACCAGATCGGCCGGCGTCAGCGACTCGATGCGCTCGCCGCGCAGTTCGATGCTGCCCTTGGTCACCGCGCCGCGCTCGCCGGCCAGCAGGTTGCTGACCGCGCGCAATGTCGTGGTCTTGCCGGCGCCGTTGCCGCCCAGCAAGGCGACGATGCCACGCTCGGGCACGGCAAACGAAACGCCTTTCAGGACGAGGATCACATGGTTGTAGATCACCTCGATGCTGTTGACGTTGAGGATGATATTGGCGTTCGTCATGGGCGCTCTTCGCTGGTCGCTGATCGATAGGTTCGATGCAGTCGGGAACCCGCCAAGGCGGGCCCCCGACTGCGGGTTCAACTTACTGCTTGCACTGCTCGGGCGTGCGCGGGGTGATCTTCTTCTCCTCCGCATAGCGGGCGGAGGTCAGCATCACCATCGGACGGATGACCTTCTCGTCGGCCTGATACCAGTCGGAACTGAAGTTCCACTTGCTGCCGTCCCAGGTATGGACGCGCACCCAGCTCGAACCCATGTGGTCGAGGCAGGAGGTCTGCACCGGACGCATCACGCCTGCAAAGCCGAGACCGTCGAGCTTCTTCTGGTCGAGGTCGAGGTTTTCCAGACCCCAGCGCACCTGCTCGCCGGTCATGGTCTTGCCCTTGCCATAGCGTTCCTGCGCACGGGCGACGCCCTCTACACCGAGCATGGCGGAAATCAGGCCGCGCATGTAGAGCACCGTACCGACCTCATCCTTCGGGCCGGTGCCCTGGCCTTTGCCATGCACCAGCGCGAGAATGTCCTTGACGACCTTCGCGTTCATCTCTACGCCGTGTTGCAGGGTCAAGGCGTTGTAGCCTTTCGCGCCCTCGCCGACGTCCTTGACATCCGGCTCGGCACCGGCCCACCAGATGCCATACATCTTCTCGCGCGGATAGCCGGTGGCTTGTGCTTCCTTGAGCGCAGTGGAGTTCATCACGCCCCAACCCCACAGCAGGGTGTAGTCCGGACGGCTCTGGCGCACCTGCAACCAGGTCGCCTTTTGCTCGACGCCGGGCGCGGTCACGGGCAGCAGCTGCAGCTCAAAGCCGTGCATCTTCGCGCGCTCCTGCAGCAGCGGGATGGGTTCCTTGCCGAACGGGCTGTCGTGATAGACCAGGGCGATCTTCTTGCCCTTCAGTTTGTCCATGCCGCCTTCCTTCTTGCCGATGGCCTGCATGATCGCGTCGGCGGCGACCCAGTAGGTGCCCAGCAGCGGGAAGTTCCACTTGAACACGGTGCCGTCGGCGCTTTCGCTGCGGCCATAGCCGGTGGTGATCAGGGGAATCTTGTCGGTGGGTGCCTTTTCGGTCAGAGCGAAGGTGGCGCCGGTGGACCAGGGATGGATGAGCGCGGCGCCGCCGTTTTTGCCCTTCAGGCGCTCATAGCATTCCACGCTGCGGGCCGTGTCGTAGCCG
>JAUSBB010000139.1 GCA_030652245.1 Rhodocyclaceae bacterium
AGCACCCCCGGCAAGCAGGATGGGCTCTACTGGGCGGCGCTGGATGGCGAGGCCGAGAGCCCGCTGGGTCCCCTGTTCGGCGACGGTGAACCCAGTGGTCGCGGTCACTACGGTTACCATTACCGCATCCTGGCCGCGCAAGGCGGCGCGGCGCCCGGCGGCGCCTACGACTACCGCATCAAGAACCGCCTGTCCGGCGGTTTCGCGCTGGTGGCATGGCCCGTCAAATATGGCGACAGCGGCGTCATGAGTTTTATCGTCAGTCATGACGGCGTGCTGTATGAAAAGGATCTGGGGCCCAAAACCAGCGCCACCGCACGCGCCATGAGCCAGTTCAATCCGGATGACAGCTGGAAAAAGGTGAATCCATGAACGTGCGCATCGCATCCCTTGCGCTGGTTGCCGCGCTGCTCGGCGGCTGCACCTACTACCAGACCGCGCCCGGCACCTATTCGACGACGCCGGTCAGCAGTTTCGACCGCTCGTGGGGCGCTGCGCAAGCCGCATTGGCTGATCAGGGCGTGACCGTTGCACGGGCGGATCGCGCGGCGGGCGTGGTGAGCGGCACCCGCGACGGCATCACCGTGACGGCCAACGTGCGCACCCAGGCCGATGGCAGCGTGCGGGTGGAGTTCAAGACCGATGGCGCAACCTCGCGCGACCCGGACCTCATCAATCGGGTGATCGCGGCTTACAACCGCAATATGGGGCGCTGAATATCCGTTTTCCCCCGGCAGAGCGGGCAGTTTCCGGGCACGTGGCGCCGGAACCGGCTTTACAGTGCCGCTAGCGCGGGCGCATGACCTGACGGCAGGTGCACCCCGATTTCTCCTTCGAGCGTTTTCACGATGGATTCCATCCCGTCCCCTCAGTATTGGCCCCTCCACAAACTGCTGATTCTGCGCATTGGCTTGACCGCGCTACTGGTTGCCGGGTTGGCAGCAGCGACGGTGTATTGGGTCGAGCGCCAGCAATTGCATCGTGCGGCAGTGGAACTGGCGGAGCAACGCGCGGCTGAATTCGTCGCGGTAGCGGGCGATGTGCTCGATGCGCCCGGGTCTGAGACGAATGGCGCGGTGCAGGCGCGGCTGGACCGCTTTGTTCGCGGCCGTTCGATGCCGCGCGATGGCGGGCTGGTCGCCGCCACGATTTTCGATGTCGGCGGCGTCGCGGTTGCGCACGTTGAACACCCCGACTATGCCGGGCATGCGGCCGCGCTGGCCCGGCTTGCTTTGCAATCCGTGGCGGCTGGCCGCAATGCCGGGAGGGGCGCGAGCCCGGAGCGGATCGATGGCGCCCGAGTCTATTTCCTGCAGGTGCCGCTTGAGACGGCCGACAGGCATACGCTCGGCCGGGTCGCCGCACTGTACGCCCCGAGCGCCGCCTATCTGGCGGAATTCGATCGCCGTCTGGTGCGCGCCGTCCTGTTTGCCTTCATCGCGGTGCTGCTGACCGCAGCGATCCTTTATCCCGTCATCCAGCGCCTGATGCGCCGCGTGATCGAGCTGTCCGCCAGCCTGCGCGATGCCAACCTCGAAATGCTGAGCGTGCTTGGCAGCGCCATTGCCAAGCGCGATGCCGATACCGATGCCCACAATTACCGGGTCACCCTCTACTCAGTGTGTCTGGCCGAGACGGTCGGGGTCGATCGCAAGACCATGCAGGCGCTGATCAAGGGCGCATTCCTGCATGACGTCGGCAAGATCGGCATTCCCGATCATATTCTGCTCAAGCCTGGCAAACTGGATGAGGCGGAGTACGCCCAGATGAAGCAGCACGTGGCGCATGGCCTCGATATCGTTCGGCGTGCCAGCTGGCTCTCCGACGCCGAGGCGGTAGTGGGCGGCCACCATGAGAAATTCGATGGCGCTGGTTACGACAGCCACCACAAGGCCGGGGAAATCCCCATCGTCGCGCGCATTTTCGCCATTGCCGACGTGTTCGATGCGCTGACTTCGCACCGCCCCTACAAGGCGCCGCTGAGCTTCGACGCCTCGATGGAAATTCTCTCGCGCGACCGCGGCACCCATTTCGACCCGCAACTGCTCGATGCCTTTGCGGCGATTGCGCGGCCACTGCACGAAGCGCTGACCACGCGTGGCGAAGACTATTCGCACCAGGAATTGCAGACCGTGCTGACGCGCTACTTCCGGCAGGATATCGAGACGCTGCTTGCGCGCGAGCCGGCCTGATTTGAGCGAATGGATGGCTAGCCTTTACGTAGCGCAGTCCTGAGTCAATACTATTATTGGATTTCCATTGAGAAGGAGACATGATGAATAAACACAATCAAGCCTGTTCCATTGCGCTGGCCCTTGCTGCCATATCAATTTTCTCGGCGCAGCCCGCGCTGGCGGATGATTTCATCAAGGGGGGCGAAGATACGTTCAGCCTCAATCTCGGAGGGATCGTCAATCAATTCGATACCAGCGTGCGACTGGATGGCACCGCGAGCAGGGGCACCGACATCAATCTCGAGAGCAATGGCTTGAGCGAGAACCTGACGAGCTTCATGGTATCGGGCACGTGGCGCATCAGTGAGCGCAATCGCATCGATGCGTTGTACTTTGGCGTCGATCGCGACGGCAGCCGCACCTCCACTCGTGATATCACGATCGAGGATCAGGTGATCCCGGCCGGCTCCACCGTGACCGCCGAGGCACAGGTCGACTTGTTTCTGATCGACTACCGCTACTCGTTCTACAAAAGCGCTGCGTGGGAGTTTGCCGGTGAGCTGGGTTTCTACGGCGGCAACTTTGACTTCAGCGTCACGGGTCCCGGGCTAGCCGGCGGAACGGTCAGCGCATCGACCACCGTGCCGCTGCCGCTGATCGGCGTGTCGGCCGACTGGTACATCCAGCCGCGCTGGAAGGTTTCGTCGATGTTGCTGGGCATGACGGCCGATATCGGCAATGTCGACGGCAGCATCACGGTGTTCACGATCAGCACCGATTACATGTTCACGCGCAACCTGGGTATGGGGATGTCCTACCTTTACACCCAGACTGACGTCGACGTGAGCGAATCGAGCTTCAACGGCAATATCAACTTTGGCAACAATGCGGTCCTGCTCTACGCAGCCATGAAATTCTGAGCGCACGCTGATGCGTTTATTGCAGGCGTCTCCTTGCAAAAGGGGGCGCCTGTTTTTTTGCATGCCAGGCGCATGCGCTGTGTTGCAGACCGCTCAGCG
>JAUSBB010000141.1 GCA_030652245.1 Rhodocyclaceae bacterium
GGGACGGCCATGCGCTTCGGTTTTGCGGTGGCCCTGTCGATGATGACCTGGCTGGCCGTCGCGCTCTACTGGATCGAAAGTTTCTACGCTCGCATGGAAGGCCTGCAGATGCTGGGCTTGCCCCTGGCCGCCATCTGTGCCTTGTTGCCGTGGCTGTTGCCCGGACAGCATGTGCTCGCCAACGTCGGTTCCCTGACCTTCCGGCTGCATTTTCTGGTGGCGATGCTGGCCTACAGCCTGTTCACGCTCGCCGCACTGCATGCCATCCTGATGGCCGTCACCGACCGGCGGCTGCATCGCGGCCGCCTGACGCCGCTGTTGGCCGGCCTGCCGCCGCTCCTGACGATGGAAGCGCTGTTGTTCCGCTTGATCCATATTGCCTTCGGTCTGCTGACGCTGACCCTGATCTCCGGCGCGGCGTTCTCCGAGCACATCTTCGGCAAGCCGTTTCCGTTCAACCATAAAACGGTCTTCGCCGTGTTGTCCTGGCTGATTTTTGGCGCGCTGCTGTTTGGCCGCCATCGCTACGGCTGGCGCGGCCGCACGGCCTTGCGCTGGACGCTGACCGGCTTCGCGGTGCTGCTGCTGGCCTATGTGGGCAGCCGCTTTGTGCTGGATGTGGTGCTCGGGCGTCCCTGAATTGGTCGATCTTCCCCTTTCCACACTGCTCATCGCGCTGATCGTCCTGCTGGCGCTCTCGGCTTTTTTCTCGATGTCCGAAACCAGCATGATGGCGGCCAACCGCTATCGGCTGCGCCACAAGGCCAGCCAGGGCCACCGCGGCGCCCGCCTGGCGCTTGGCCTCCTGGAGCGGGCCGACAAGCTGTTGGGCGTCATTCTGCTCGGCAACAATCTCGTCAATGTGGGCGCCGCCACCCTGGTCAGCGTGATCACCATCGAGCTGATCGGCGACGACAAGTGGGCGCTGGGCGCCGCCACCTTGTTCACCACCTTCATCATTCTCGTCTGCTCGGAAATCACCCCGAAGGTAATCGCCGCCAATTATGCCGACCGCTTGACGCCGGTGCTGGCGTTTTTGCTCTGGCCCTTGCTGCGCGCGGCCTATCCCGTGGTCTGGTTCGTCAACCTGTTTTCCAGCGGCTTGCTCGCGCTGATGTTCATCAAGCCCAAGGGGCTGGCCGACGCGCCGCACCTGACGGCGGATGAGTTGCGTTCGGTCGTGCTGGAGTCCGGCAAGTTCATTCCCGCCGAGCACCGCGCGATTCTCCTCAAGCTGTTCGACCTCGAGCACGTCACTGTCGAGGACATCATGACGCCGCGCGGCGAGATCGAGAGCATCGATCTCGCCGCGCCCATTGATGAAATCGAGGACAAGCTGGCCACCAGCTTCCACACCCGGCTGCCGGTGTATGAGCGCGAGCCGGGCAACATCATTGGCGTGCTGCACTTGCGGCGGCTCCTGGCGGGCGCGCTGGGCGGCGCCCTCAGTCATGAATTGTTGCGGCAGGATCTGGCGGCGCCCTACTTCATTCCCGCCGAAACGCCGGCCTACGCCCAATTGCGGTTTTTCCGCGAAAACCGCCAGCGCTTCGGCCTGGTGGTCGACGAATACGGCGAAGTGCTGGGCCTGGTGACCATCGAGGACATCATCGAGGAAATGGTCGGCAAATTCACGACCAGCATGCCGGGCAGCGTGGCCGCATTCAGTTGGGATGCGTCGGGGGTCGCCATGGTCAATGGCGGGAATAGTCTCCGCGAGATCAATCGCCTGCTCGGTCTGGCGCTGCCGCTCGATGGCCCGAAGACCCTGAACGGCCTGATCCTCGAACATCTGCGCGACATTCCCGAGATCGGCGTCGGGCTGCGCATTGGCGGGGTGGCGATGGAGATCGTCCAGACCGAGGATCGGCGCGTCAAGATCGTCAAGATTTATCGTCCTTTACAAGCCTGAGCAGGCAGGGCATTATCACCGGCGCATACCGAGACTTGAGGAGCAGGCATGGCGACCCAGAAAACGAGCGACTCTCAGGCCACCTTTGACTGTGAGGGCAAGGACATGAGCGGCAAGGTGGTGCGTGGCGTAATGCTGGCGTGGACCGAGACCGTCGTGCGCACCACCCTGCGCCGTCAGGGCCTGCTGGTCAGCAAGGTCAAGAAGCAAAGCTTCCGGAAGGGCGGCAGGGTCACGGACAAGGACATCACCCTGTTCACGCGCCAGATGGCGACCATGATGAAATCCGGCGTGCCGCTCCTGCAGTCTTTCGACATTGTCGGCAAGGGCGCCGCCAACGCCGCGATGGGCAAGCTGGTCGCGGATCTCAAGATGGAGGTCGAGACCGGCTCGGCCCTCAACCAGGCATTCCGCAAGTATCCGCTCCACTTCGACCAACTGTATTGCAATCTGATCGAGGCCGGCGAGCAGGCGGGCATCCTGGACCAGTTGCTGGAGCGGCTGGCGCTTTACAAGGAAAAGACCCAGGCGATCATCGGCAAGATCAAGAGCGCCCTGTTCTACCCGATCTCCGTGCTGGTCGTGGCGTTCATCGTCACCGCCGTCATCATGATCTTCGTCGTGCCCCAGTTCAAGCAGGTGTTCACCAGTTTCGGCGCCGACCTGCCCGGCCCGACCCTCGTGGTGATCGGCATCTCCGACTTCTTCGTCGCCAACTGGTTCTTCATTTTCGGCATCCTCGGCGCCGGACTGTACGCGTTTTTTTATACCTGGAAACGTTCGCTGGCGATGCAGATTGTCATGGACAAGCTGGCCTTGCGCCTGCCGATTTTCGGCGCGGTGATCCGCAAGGCGACGATTGCGCGCTGGACGCGCACGCTATCGACGATGTTCGCCGCCGGCGTGCCGCTGGTCGAGGCGCTGGATTCGGTCGGCGGGGCGTCGGGCAACTACATCTATCGTGAAGCCACGAAACAGATCAAGGCCGAGATCAGCACCGGTTCGAGCCTGACGGTCGCCATGCAAAATGCCAACGTGTTTCCGAACATGGTGCTGCAGATGGTTTCCATCGGCGAGGAGTCCGGCCAACTGGACGCCATGTGCAGCAAGGTGGCCGATTTCTTCGAGGCGGAGGTGGACGATGCGGTGGCTTCGCTTTCCAGCCTGATGGAACCGCTGATCATGGTGGTGCTGGGCGTCCTCATCGGCGGCATCATCATCGCCATGTATCTGCCGATTTTCAAACTGGGTGCGGTTGTTTGAGCGCGCAGTTCATGGCCCTCAACGATCCGGCGACGCTGATCGCCGTCTGCACCCTGCTGGGCCTGATGATCGGCAGCTTTTTGAACGTCGTCATCCATCGCTTGCCGATCATGATGGAGCGCGACTGGCGGGCGCAGTGCGCGGAATATGCGGCTGATGCAACGGGCGGCGCCGTCCCGCCAGCGCCGACTCTTGAGCCACTCTCGTCGCCGTTGTCACTAGTCTCGCCGCGTTCGCGCTGTCCGCATTGCAGCCGCCCGGTGCAGGCGCTGGAAAATATTCCGATCCTCAGTTATCTGCTGCTGAAGGGGCGCTGCAAGGGCTGCGGAAAATCCATCAGCCCGCGTTATCCGCTGGTCGAGGCGCTGACCGGACTGTTGTTCGGCTATGTTGCCTGGCGTTATGGCGCGACATTCGCCACCGTCGCCGCCCTGTGCTTTGTCGCCGCCCTCATCGCACTGACCTTTATCGACCTGGACACCCAGCTCCTGCCCGACGACATCACCCTGCCCCTGCTCTGGGCGGGGCTGCTGATCAACGTCGGCAACACCTTCACCACGCTGACCGATGCCGTGATCGGCGCGGCGGCGGGTTATCTGGTGCTGTGGTCGGTGTATTGGTTGTTCAAGCTGGTGACCGGCAAGGAGGGCATGGGTTATGGCGACTTCAAGCTGTTGGCGGCCATTGGCGCCTGGCTGGGCTGGCAGTTGTTGCCCGTGGTCATTTTGCTGTCTTCGCTGGTCGGGGCGGTGGTCGGGATTGCCCTGATTGTCTTGGCGCGTCATGGCCGCAACGTGCCGATACCCTTTGGCCCCTATCTGGCCGCCGCCGGCCTGATCGCGCTGTTCTGGGGCAAGCACCTCAACCAGACCTACTTGGGCGTGGTCTAGCCAAGCACTTGTATAATTGGCAAAACTCTCAGGAGAGATTCATGCCAATTTATGCCTATCGCTGCAATCAGTGCGGTTTTGAGCAGGACGTTTTGCAAAGAATGTCCGATGCCCAACTGACCGTATGCCCGGAATGCCATACCGAAAACTTTGCCAAGCAACTGACCGCCGCCGGTTTTCAGTTGAAGGGCAGCGGCTGGTATCAGACCGATTTCAAGGGCGGTTCCAGCGCAAAACCCAAAGCCGACAATCCGCCGCCCTGCCAGGGTGGCACGGGTTCCTGCCCTTCCTGCAACTGATCATTGCGCGTGAAAGCTTTCAAGAAATACTTCATCACCGGGCTCTTGATCTGGATCCCGCTGGTGATCACCGTCTGGGTGGTGTCGGCGATCGTCGGCGCCATGGACCAGTCGCTCTATCTGCTGCCGGAGGTCGTCCATCCGGACAAGCTCCTGGGCATCCATATCCCCGGCGTCGGCACCGTGCTCACCCTGCTGGTGATTTTCCTGACCGGCCTGGTGACGGCCAACATCGTCGGCCAGAAGCTGGTGCGCTTCTGGGAGGGCATCCTCGCCCGCATTCCGATCGTCAAGTCGATCTATTACAGCGTCAAACAGGTTTCCGACACGCTGTTTTCCAGCAGCGGCCAGGCTTTTCGCAAGGTGCTGCTGGTGCGCTATCCGCACGGCGGCGCCTGGTCGGTCGCCTTCCAGACCGGCGTGCCGGCCGTCCAGATCGGCGAGCTGCTGGCGGATGAGCATGTCAGCGTGTTCATCCCCACCGCGCCCAGCCCGGTCAACGGCTTTTTCTTTTTCGTCAAGAAGAGCGAGACCATCGAGCTCGACATCAGCGTCGATGAAGCCCTGAAGTACATCGTCTCGATGGGCGTCGTGCCGCCCGTGCGGCGCCACCCCAACCTCGTCGGTCGCGCGCAGAACGAATAAACCTCACCGGCGCTCGCCGTCCCGCCAGCGCCGACTTTCAGAAAAGAACGGAAATATCCATGCGTACCCAATACTGCGGCGAACTCAACGCAAGCCACATCGACCAGATCGTCACCCTGTGCGGCTGGAACCATCGCCGCCGCGACCATGGCGGCGTGATCTTCATCGACCTGCGCGACCGCGAAGGCCTCGCGCAGATCGTCTGCGACCCCGACCGCGCCGAGATGTTCAAGCTCGCCGAGTCCGTGAGGAACGAGTTCGTTCTGAAAATCACCGGCAAGGTTCGCCGCAGGCCCGTGGGCACCGAGAATCCCAACATGCCCTCGGGCGAGATCGAGATCCTCTGCCACGAACTGGAAATTCTCAACCCGGCCGTCACGCCGCCCTTCCAGCTCGACGAGGACAACCTCTCCGAAAACGTGCGCCTCACGCATCGCGTCATCGACCTGCGCCGCCCGCAGATGCAGAAGAACATGATGCTGCGCTACAAGACCGCGCGCGCCTTCCGCCGCTTCCTCGACGACCACGGCTTCATCGACATCGAGACGCCGATGCTGACCAAGAGCACCCCCGAGGGCGCCCGCGACTACCTGGTGCCCTCGCGCGTGCATCCCGGCCAGTTCTTCGCCCTGCCGCAATCGCCCCAACTGTTCAAGCAGCTCCTGATGGTCGCCGGCTACGACCGCTATTACCAGATCGTCAAGTGCTTCCGCGACGAGGACCTGCGCGCCGACCGCCAGCCGGAATTCACCCAGGTCGATATCGAGACCTCGTTCATGGACGAGACGGCGATCACCGGGATCATCGAGCAGTTGATCCGCTACGTCTTCAAGGACGCGATCGACGTCGACCTGCCCGATCCCTTCCCGCGCATGAGTTATGCCGAAGCCATGCGCCGCTTCGGTTCGGACAAGCCCGACCTGCGCGTCACGCTGGAGCTCACCGAGGTCACCGATGCCGTCCAGGATGTCGCCTTCAAGGTCTTCAGCGGCCCCGCCACTTCCGGCGGCCGCGTCGCTGCCCTGCGCATTCCCGGCGGAGCCACGCTCACGC
>JAUSBB010000148.1 GCA_030652245.1 Rhodocyclaceae bacterium
CCCCTTCATCGGATAGATGCGGCTGTCGATGGTATTTCTTCCCCAGCCGGCGGTCGCGAGCAAGGTGGAGGTCGAACTGCCGAAGCTCCTTACGTAATCCTGCCAGGCGACCGGGGAGTTCGCATACAGGGTCAATTTCGAAGCGTCGATCGACAGGCCGAAACTCAGATAGTCGTCCTCGCTGAGCGGCATGCCGTAGCGGACGCCACCGCCGATCGACGAAGCATCGTACTGCCCGATCGCCAGGCCGTTGGTCTGGGTAGTACGGCGGTAAACGTCAAAGCCGCGGGAAATACCATCAATCGTGTAGTAAGGGTCGGTATAGGAGAAGGCATAGGTCTTCTGAAACTTGCTGGTGTTGACCTGTATTCCGACGTGCTTGCCGCTGCCGAAGAGGTTTTCCTGCTGTATGGAGCCCGAAAGGGTGAGTTTGTCGGTCGTCGAAAAACCGGCACCGATCATGACGTTGCCGGTCGGCTTTTCCTTGACGTTGACATTGACATCGACCTGATCGGTCGCGCCGACGACGGCCGGAGTCTCGACCGTGACCTCCTCGAAATAGCCGAGCCGATCGACGCGGGTGCGCGACTTGTTGATCTTGTCGCCTTCGTACCAGCCCCCCTCGGCCTGGCGCATTTCCCGACGGATCACCTCGTCGCGGGTGCGCGTGTTGCCGGAAACCTGAATGCGCCGCACATAGACGCGGCGACCCGGATCGATGAACAGGGTGAATGCCACCTGTTTCTTTTCCTTGTCCATCTCGGGCGCGGCGTTGACGTTGGCGAAGGCATAACCCTCATTGGCCAGCCGTTCGCTGATCGCCTTGGTCGTCGCCGTCACCTGCTCGCGCGAGAACAGCTTGCCCGGCTTGATCGTCACCAGCTTGAGCAGTTCGGCTTCGGTCAACAGCAGCTCGCCAGCCAGCTTGACCGAAGAGACCGCATACGGCTCGCCTTCGGTCACGTTGATGGTGATGTAAATGTCCTGCTTGTTGGTCGAAATCGCCACCTGTGTCGACTCGACGTTGAATTCGATGTAGCCGCGATCGAGGTAGTGCGAACGCAGGGTTTCCAGGTCGCCGGACAACTTCTGCTTGGAATACTGGTCGTTCTTGGTATACCAGGTCAGCCAGCCGGGCGTGCGCAGCGCGAACAGGTTGAGCAGATCCTTTTCCTTGAAGGCCTGGGCGCCGACGATGTTGATCTGCTTGATCGTGGCGACCTCGCCCTCATCGACGGCAAAGGTGATGCCGACGCGATTGCGCTCCAGCGGCGTCACCGTGGTGGTGATCTGGGCGGCGTAATGGCCCTTGGAGAGATACTGGCGCTTGAGTTCCTGCTCGGCGCGCTCGACCAGCGCGCGGTCGAAAATGCGCGATTCGGCGAGGCCGACTTCGCGCAGGCCCTTCCTCAATTGCTCCTTGTCGAAAGCCTTGACGCCGGCAAATTCGAGCGAGCTGATGGCCGGACGCTCTTCCACCAGCACCACCAGAACGCCGCCTTCGACTTCCAGGCGGACATCCTTGAAGAATCCCGTGCCAAACAGTGTCTTGATGGCTTGCGCGGCCATGTCATTGGTGAGCGTGTCACCAACCTTGACCGGCAGATAACTGAAGACGGTGCCCGCTTCGGTGCGCTGGATGCCCTCGACACGAATGTCGCGCACCACGAAGGGATCAAAAGCGACGGCGCTTGAGGCCAGCAGCGCGGCAATCATGCCGGCGAGAAGACTGCGTTTCATGCGACCTTTCATGCGATTTTCATGCATCAACCGTACACCATCGGGACATCAGGAAAATAAGCGAACAACATCATTGTAAAACGCCAGGGCCATCAGCATGAACAGCAGCGCAAAACCGACCTGCTGGCCGATTTCCATGACACGTTCGGAGAGCGGTCCGCCCTTGATAACCTCGGCCAGATAATACATCAAGTGCCCCCCATCCAGAACCGGGATGGGCAGCAGGTTGAGCACGCCGAGACTGATGCTGATCAGCGCCAGAAAGCGCAGATAGTGGTCGCTGCCCAGCCGTGCCGACTGGCCGGCATAGTCGGCAATCGTCACCGGCCCGGAGATGTTTTTGACCGAAAGTTCGCCCGTCAGCATGCGCCCGATCATGCGCAGGCTGAGCACGGAAACTTCCCAGGTTTGCGTCAGGGCGCGCTGCAGCGAATCCCCCACGCCATAACGCACGGTCACCAGTGCATTCTTGCGCAGCTCCGGGTCATCCCGCACCGCAATGCCGATGCGGGGAACCCGCTTGCCGCCCTTTTCTTCAACCATTTCCGGCACCAGCCGCACCGCTAATGCCTGCTCGCCGCGCAAGACGTCCAGCTCGATCGCGTTGTTCCCGTGAGTGGCCCCGGATTCACGGATGCCCCGCACCAGTTCGTGCCAGGAGGCCACCGCTCGACCATTGATGCCTTGAATCCTGTCGCCCGGCCGCAATCCAGCGCCAGCGGCCGGCGTACCGGCCTGGACCGCGCCGAGAATCGCCGGCAAGTCCGGGCGCATCAGATACAAGCCGAGCGCCTGCATGATGTCTACATCCAGCGCCGCGCTGTCCAGCCGCCCGGCTTCGAGGCGATACACCGCGATATGGCCGCGCGCGTCGATGGTTTCGAGCAACACGGTTTCCCGATCCAGCACGCGCCGCAGCAGTTCCCAGCGCAATTCCGTCCAGGTATTCACCGGCGTGCCCGACACCGCGCGCGCCGTCTCGCCAGCGCCGACTTTTACCTCGGCCGCCAGCGTGCCGGCAGGGGGCGCGGCAAACACCGGGCGCGGCTCTTCCACGCCGCTCATGAACAGGAACCAGTACAGCAACACCGCCAGCAACAGGTTGGCAAGCGGTCCGGCCACCACGATCAGGCTGCGCCGGCCCACGCTCTGGCGGTTGAAGGCGCGCGGCAATTCGCCTGCGGGCACATCCCCTTCGCGCTCGTCGAGCATCTTGACGTAGCCGCCCAGAGGGAAAGCCGCCAGCGCCCATTCGGTGCCATCGGGCCCGAAGCGCCGCATCCAGAGCGGCCGGCCGAAGCCCACGGAAAAACGCAGCACCTTGACGTTGCACAGCCGCGCCGCGGCGTAATGCCCCAGTTCGTGGATGACGATCAGGAGGCCCAGCGCGAGCAGAAATGCGCCCAGAACCCAGAGAAAACCCTGCGCCGTCATGCCGCCTGTCGCTCGAGCAAGGCAATGGCCACGGCGCGGGCCTCTGCGTCCTCCGCCAGGATCGCCGCCAGGTCGGGCATGGGCCGGACCGGCACGGCGTCCAGCGTGGCCGCGATGATTTCGGCAATGGCGAGAAAGGGGATGCGCCCGTCAAGGAATGCCGCCACCGCGACCTCGTTGGCGGCATTCAGCACCGTCGCGGCATTGCCGCCCGCCGAGAGGGCGCGATAGGCCAGGGCGAGACAGGGAAAGCGCACAAAATCCGGCTGCTCGAAACTGAGCCGGGCAATGGCCGGCAGATCGAGCGGTGCCACGCCCGCCGCAATGCGCTCCGGCCAGGCCAGCGCGTAGGCGATCGGCGTCCGCATGTCCGGGTTGCCGAGTTCCGCCAGCACCGAGCCATCGACATACTGCACCAGCGAGTGGATGACGCTTTGCGGGTGAATGACCACCTCGATCTGTTCGGGCGAAAGATTGAACAGCCAGCGCGCCTCGATGACCTCCAGCCCCTTGTTCATCAGCGTGGCCGAATCCACCGAAATCTTGCGCCCCATCGCCCAGTTGGGATGGGCGCAGGCCTCGTCGGGCGTCACGCTTTGCAGGCGTTCGAGCGGGGTAGTGCGGAACGGGCCGCCCGAGGCGGTCAGCACAATATGGCTCACTCCGGACCCAGCCGCATCCCCTGCGTAACCAGCCGGCAAGGACTGGAATACCGCGTTGTGCTCGCTGTCGATGGGCAGCAATGTGGCGCCGTGCCGCTTCACCTCGGCCATGAACAGCGCGCCCGCCATCACCAGCACTTCCTTGTTGGCCAAGAGCACGCGCTTGCCCTGGCGCACCGCCGCCAGCGTCGGTTGCAGGCCGGCCGCGCCGACGATCGCCGCCATCACCACATCGACCTCAGGCAAGGCCGCAACCCGCTCCAGCGCAGCCGGCCCGGCCAATACCTCGGTGGCCAGCCCGGCGCTGGAGAAGCGCGCGGCGAGCCCGGCCACATCCGCCTCAAGACCCACCACCGCATAGCGCGGCCGGTGCTGCAGACATTGGTCGTACAGGACATCGACGCGCGAATTGCCCGTCAGCGCAACGACCTCGTAGCGGTCGGGATGACGCGCCGCCACGTCCAGCGTGCTGACGCCGATCGAACCCGTCGCGCCCAGCACGGTCAGTTTTTGTCGCGTCAAGATGCGATCCAGTACAGCGTCAATGCCGCCAGCGGCAGGGTGGAAATCTGGCTGTCGATGCGATCCAGGATGCCGCCATGACCCGGCAGCAACTGGCTGCTGTCTTTCAGGTTGGCCTGGCGTTTGATCAGCGACTCGAACAGGTCGCCGACGATGCTCAATGCCGTCAGCAGCAACAGCAAAGCGAAGAACGGCAGCCACGCCCAATCCTGCGCGCCAGGCAGATAGCCATGCACGAATAGGCCAAACAGCAATACACCGACCACCGCACCCGCCACGCCTTCCCAGGTTTTACCCGGGCTGATGGCGGGCGCAAGTTTATGTCGCCCAAATGCGCGGCCGGTGAAATAAGCGGCAATGTCGGCAACCCAGACCAGCGCCATGACGGCCAGGAGCACGAACGGGCCATGTGCATACAAGGCCGTCAGCGCCGCCCAGGTGGACACCAGCAAAACGAGGCCGAGCCCATACCCCGCCCAGCCGGGCCGCCAACCGCGCACGAGCCAAACGGGAGCGATGCACAGCCAGAAAAATACCGACAACGACCAGAGCAACGGGGCATAGACATCCGGTGTTGCCCATAGCGTCAGGCAAATCAACAAAACGAGACCGGCAAATAAAAGGCGCGACGGCGCACCCGGTTTATCCGGCTTCATCAAGCCGGCCCACTCCCAGCCAGCGAGTGCGGCAACCAAGGCAAACACCAAGCCAACCAAGGATTCCGGCAGAAGAAATAAAACGGCAAGAAAACCGGCAACCAGGAACAACGCGGTGACCACCCGCGTTTTAAGCATCGCTTTTTTCTAGCGTGAAAGTCGGCGCTGGCGGGACGGCGTTAGCCGGTGCCGCCGCGTGCATGGGGACGGCGCTCAATTGCTCGCTGGTCCGGCCGAAGCGGCGTTCGCGCCGCCGATAGCTCATGATGGCCGCATCGAGCGTGCTGGCGTCGAAATCCGGCCAGAAACGGTCGGTAAAAAACAGTTCGCAATAGGCCAGTTGCCAGAGCAGGAAGTTGCTGATGCGCTGCTCGCCGCCGGTGCGGATGAACAAGTCGGGTTCGGGGGCGTAGCTCATCGCCAGAAACGGTTCGAGATCGGCCTCGGTATAGCTTCCGGCTTTTTCGGGATGCGCCAGCGCCAAGCCATTGAATGCCTGCATCAGATCCCAGCGGCCGCCGTAGTTGGCGGCGATCGTCAGTACCAGCTTGTCATTACCCGCCGTCAGCGTTTCGCCCCGGCGAATCAGGTCGATCAGCCGCGGCTCGAAGGCGGACAGGTCGCCAATCACCCGCAAACGCACGCCGTTCTTGTGCAAGCGGCCGACTTCGCGCTGCAGCGCCATGACAAACAGGTTCATGAGAAACCCGACCTCTTCGGCCGGACGACGCCAGTTCTCGGAACTGAAGGCAAACAGCGTCAGGTATTCGATGCCGCGCTCGATGCAGGCGCGGACGGTCTGCCGGACCGTCTCGACGCCCTGCTGGTGGCCGGCCACCCGGGGCAAAAACCGCTGCTTCGCCCAGCGGCCATTGCCGTCCATGATCACCGCCAGATGGCGCGGCACATCCCCGATCTGCGGGATGGTGCGGGTCGAACTATGGTGTGCCGTCATCGCCGACGGTGCTCTACGGATGGCCTAGATGGCCATCAGATCCTTCTCTTTTTCGGCGAGCATCCGGTCCACCTCGGCGACATAGCGGTCAGTGAGTTTTTGCACGTCGTCCTGCGCGCGCCGCTCCTCATCCTCGGGAATCTCGTGTTTCTTGAGGGCGTCCTTGAGGTGGGAGATCGCATCGCGGCGCAGATTGCGCACGGCAATCTTGGCGGTTTCGCCCTCGTGCTTGACCACCTTGATCAGGTCGCGGCGCCGTTCTTCGGTCAGCACCGGCATCGGCACGCGCACCACATCGCCCTGCGTGGCTGGATTCAGGCCCAGATCGGCATCGCGAATCGCCTTTTCGACCTTGGCCACCATGGGCTTTTCCCAGGGCTGCACGCCAATGGTGCGGGCATCCAGCAAGGTGACGTTGGCGACCTGGTTGATCGGCATCGGCGTGCCGTAATAATCCACCTGGACATGATCGAGCAAGCCGGTATGGGCGCGGCCGGTGCGCACCTTGGCGAGGTCCAGCCTGAGCATTTCCAGGCTTCTCTGCATCTTGTGCTCGGTGGTTTTCTTGAGTTCGGCAATCATGAAAAACTCCTAAACGTACGCCTCAGCAATAGACCTCAGCAATAGACCAGTGTGCCTTCGTCCTCGCCCAGCACAACTCGCTTCAGCGCCCCGGCCTTGAAGATCGAAAACACATTGATCGGCAATTTTTGGTCGCGACACAGGGCGAACGCCGTGGCATCCAGCACCGCCAGATTGCGACTGATCGCCTCGTCGAAACTGATTTTCGCAAACCGCGTCGCGGTCGGATCCTTCTTGGGATCGGCGGTATACACGCCATCGACCTTGGTGGCCTTCAATACCATCTCGGCACCGATTTCCGAACCCCGCAGCGCGGCGGCCGTATCGGTGGTGAAGAACGGGTTGCCCGTGCCGCCGCCGAAGATGACCACCTTGCCCTCTTCGAGATAGCGAATCGCCTTGCCGCGAATATAGGGCTCGACGACCTGCTCGATATTCAGCGCCGATTGCACGCGCCCGTTCATCCCCACCTGGCGCATGGCATCGGCCAGCGCCATCGCGTTCATCACCGTGGCGAGCATGCCCATGTAATCCGCGGTGGCGCGATCCATCCCGGAAGATGCCCCGGCCATGCCGCGAAAGATATTGCCCCCGCCAATCACCACCCCGACCTCGACGCCGAGATCGGTCACCGACTTGATCTCGCCGACAATCCGTCCCAGCGTCTCCCGGTTGATGCCATAGGCATCATTGCCCATCAGCGCCTCGCCCGACAGCTTGAGCAGGATGCGCTTGTAGCGTGGCAATGTGGCGGTCATGGTGGCAATCGCGGTTTACTTCTTGGCGGCAGCCGCGGCAGCCTGTTCGGCCACTTCGGCGGCGAAGTCGCTGACCTTCTTCTCGATGCCCTCGCCGACGACGTACAGGGTGAAACTATTAACCTTGGCGTTTTTGGCCTTGAGCAAAGCTTCGATGGTCTGCTTGCCGTCCTCGGCCTTGACGAAGACCTGGCCCAGCAGGGTCACGTCCTTGAGGTATTTCTGCATCGTGCCTTCGGCGATTTTTTCCAGCATCGCCTCCGGCTTGCCGGATTCGCGCGCCTTTTCAATGGCGATGCGGCGTTCGGTATCCAGCAGCGCGGCGGGCACGCCCGAGGCGTCGAGCGACTTGGGCTTTGAAGCGGCGATATGCATGGCCAGATCCTTGGCCAGTTGATCATCGCCACCGGTCACATCGACCAGTACGCCAATCTTGGAACCGCCATGCACATAGGACGCCAGCTTGCCCACGGCGGCAATGCGCACAAAGCGACGCAGCGTCATGTTCTCGCCGATCTTGCCGACCAGCGCGGCGCGCGTGGTCTCGACCGTGCCATCGCCCATGGGCAGCACGGACAGCGCGGCCACATCGGCGGGATTCTGTAACGCGACTCGTTCGGCGCAACCCTTGGCCAGGGCGATGAATTCGTCGTTCTTGGCGACAAAGTCGGTCTCGGAATTCACCTCGACCACGGCGCCGAGCTTGCCGTCGACGGCCAGATACATGCCGACCACGCCCTCGGCGGCGATGCGGCTCGCGGCCTTGGTGGCCTTGCTGCCCAGCTTGACGCGCAGGATTTCTTCGGCCTTGGCGAGATCGCCGCCGGCCTCGGTCAGCGCCCGCTTGCATTCCATCATCGGCGCGTCGGTCTTCTCGCGCAGTTCTTTCACCATGCTTGCGGTAATTTCCGCCATTGCTTTACTCCAGAATCAGATAATTATTGGCTGCCAAATAGGGTGCTGCTGCAGACGGCGGCAGGCTTGCCGCCGCCGCCTTTTTTTCCAGCGCCAGCGCCGACTTTATTCGGCAGCTTCTTCCTCAACCTCGACGAACTCGTCGTCACCGGCCATCTGCTGCACCACTTCGTTCATCGACTGATTCCTGCCTTCGAGGGCGGCATCGGCCACGCCACGCGCATACAGGCGAATCGCGCTCGAAGAGTCGTCATTGCCCGGGATCACATAATCGATGCCGATGGGCGAATGGTTGGTGTCGACCACGCCGACCACCGGAATGCCGAGCTTCTTGGCTTCGGTGACGGCAATCTTGTGGTAGCCGACATCGATGACGAAAATCGCATCGGGCAGCCCGGCCATATCCTTGATGCCGCCCAGGCTCTTCTTCAGCTTGACGTGTTCGCGCTGCAGCATCAGCGCCTCTTTTTTCGGCATTTTTTCGAAGGCGCCGTCCTCGGCCATCTGATCCATGTCCTTGAGACGCTTCGTGGACAACTTGACGGTCTTGAAATTGGTGAGCATGCCGCCCAGCCAACGCTCATCGACGTAGGGCATGCCGGCGCGTTGCGCTTCCTCGGCAAGGATTTCACGCGCCTGGCGCTTGGTGCCGACAAACAGGACGTTGCCCTTCTTGGCGGACAGCTTCTTGATGAAATCGGTCGCCTCGTTGAACTTGGCGAGCGTCTTCTCAAGGTTGATGATGTGAATCTTGTTGCGATGGCCGAAAATGAACGGGGCCATCTTGGGGTTCCAGAAACGGGTCTGGTGGCCGAAATGCACGCC
>JAUSBB010000151.1 GCA_030652245.1 Rhodocyclaceae bacterium
CCGTGAAAGTCGTCTCGTCATGTATGCGAAAGTTAAAGAAGCTTAGGAGGGCGCTGCGGCGCAGCTCCGTCTGCTTCGAAAACTCACTCTTCGACAGAAACTCTGTAAGGGTCATGGGTGTAGGGCAAACAATTATTCACCGGACACACCGGTTCGTACTATTGAAATTCTCAGAACCAGCTGGCGCGTCGTAATCGCTTGATTCATCGCAGGTGTGCCTGGGTAGTCTGTCCGCATATGCAATGATAGTACGGACGGATGCCGATGGGTTGTTGTTGAACTGGGGCAATGGTTTGCTTTGATGAAAATTCATGGTGGCCGGATTTTGGCTGACTGGCGCCGTACCACCAGCGCCGACTTTTCAAGTAGCTAGAATACGTTCCTCACCAGACGCATACCCACGCCCGCCATGATTGCCAGCATCAAGGAATTCTTCAACCAGTTCATCGAGCCCGGCACCCGGCCGAACGAAGCCGGCGGTGCGCATGCCCTGCAGATTGCCACCGCGGCCCTGCTGCTGGAGATGATGCGGATGGACGGCCGGATCGCCGCTGAAGAACGGGCGGCCATTGGCACGGTTATGTGTCAGCAGTTCGCTATTGACGCCGACCAGTACGCGACATTGATTGCGCTGGCGGAGCGGGAAGCCCAGCAGGCCAGCGACTACTACCAGTTCACTTCGCTGATCAACAAAACCTGCAGCGCCGCACAGAAAAACATCATCATCGAAAACCTGTGGCATGTCGCGATGATCGACGGGCACCTCGATGCCCACGAGTTGCACCTGATGCGCAAGATCGCCGACCTGCTGTATGTCAGTCACGCCGACTATGTCGCCGCCAAGCAGCGGGCCCGGAATACGGCCAGGCTGCCGCCAGCGGGGTAGCCGCGGCACATGACGGCCACTACAACGGTCCGTGCCGATGCCATAGTGATTGCGCTGGTCGGCATGGCCCATGCCACCTCGCATGTCTTCCACCTGTTGCTGCCCCCGCTGTTTCCGCTGTTGATGGTCGACTTCGGTTTTGGCTACACCGAGGCCGGGTTCCTGATGACGGTGTTTTTTGTCATCTCGGGCACCGGCCAGGCCTTTGCCGGGATACTGGTCGACCGCTACGGGGCGCGCCGCGTGCTGCTGGCCGGGGTGGGCCTGATGGCGGCCTCGGGCTTGGCGTTGGCGGCAGCGGCCAACTATCCGATGTTGCTGCTGGCAGTGGTGCTGGCCGGTCTCGGCAATTCAATCTTTCATCCGGCGGATTTCTCGCTGCTCAACCAGAAGGTTTCGCCGCCCCGGCTCGGCTACGCCTTTTCGGTGCATGGCCTGTCGGGCAATCTGGGCTGGGCGATTGGCGTGACTTTGTCCGGCATGGCGCTGGCTTGGGGCAGTTGGCGCGGCGCCGGCGTCGCGGCGGTCTTGCTCGCGCTGCTGTCGATTGCCACGCTGCTGTGGGCGCGGCCGCTGCTGGACGATGACCGGCCAAAAGTCGGCGTGACCGAAGGAAATCCCTGTGGGACTGGCGCTACGGCGCCGGGCCGCACCTTCGCGTTCCTGAACACGCCGATGATCTGGCTGGCCTTTGCGTTTTTCCTGCTGATTACCGCCGCCTTCGCCGGCTTGCAAAGTTTCTCCGCGCCGGTGCTGGGCGGTATCTACGGTATTTCGCTGGCTGCCGCCGTGGCCGGGCTGACCGGGTATTTGCTGGGTTCGGCGGCGGGCATGGTGATCGGCGGCATTGTTGCCGCGAAGGTACAGACGCATGACCGCACGGTCGGGATGGCCCTGGTCGGCGCGGCGCTCTTCGCCACCGCACTGGCCACCGGTTTGCCGCCGGCCTGGAGCGTGATTCCGCGGATGGTCGGCAGTGGCGTCGGCGTAGGCATCTCCGGACCTTCCCGCGACCTGCTGGTGCGGCGCATTGCCACCAATTCGCTGGCGGGCGGCAACGCGTCGCCGGCCTTTGGCCGGGTCTACGGCTTTGTCTATTCGGGCCTCGATGTCGGCATGGCGCTGGGGCCGCTGGCGTTTGGCGCGCTGCTGGATGCCGGCGGGATGGACGGGGTATTGCCGGGCGTGGCGCTGCTGCAGATCATGGCGGTGCTGACGATTCTCGCCATGGGCCGCCGGGCCGGGTAGTTACAGCCTTATTTTCCCGGGGCTCAGAACCCGGCAATCAGGCGCGCCATGCGTTCGCGGGTGGCGGCGTCCGGCAGGCGGCCGAGGCCGGCCTGCATGTTGTCGAGCAGGTGCTTCGGCTTGCTGGTCGCCGGAATGGCGCTGGTGACGGCCGGGTGGCCGAGGATGAACTTGAGGAAGAACTGCGCCCAGCTTGTGCAGTCGATGTCGCCGGCCCACGGCGGTAGTTCCTTGCCACGCACCTTGTCGAACAGCCCGGCGCGCGCGAAGGGCCGGTTCACCAGCACGGCAATCTTCCGCTCCTGCGCCAGCGGCAGCAGCCGTTGCTCGGCGGCGCGCTCGCTGATCGAATAATTAAACTGCACGAAGTCGATGTCTTCGGACGCCATCACCTGTGCCAGCTCGCCGTAGGCGCTCTCGGTGTAATGGGTGATGCCGATGTAGCGAATGCGTCCTTGCGCCTTCCATTCGCGCAGGGTCTTGAGCTGGGTCTTCCAGTCCACCAGGTTGTGCACCTGCATCAGGTCCATCTGCTTCGTGCGCAGGCGCTGGAACGAATCCTCCATCTGGCGCATGCCGGCATCGCGCCCCGAAGTCCATACCTTGGTGGCGACGAACAGCTTGGTGGTGACGTCCAGCTCGGCGGCAAGATCGCCGATCACGCTTTCCGCCGCGCCGTACATCGGCGAGGAATCGACCACCCGGCCGCCCTGTTCGGCGAACAGCTTCAGCACTTCGCGCTGGGCAATGCGGTCGGCGGTGGCGGAGCCGACATTGAAGGTCTGCGACGAACCAAGGCCGACGGCCGGAATCGCTTCGCCGCTCTTCGGAATCTTGCGCAGCAACTGGGCCGGCGCGGCGGCCAATGCCGGCGGCATCAGCGTGGCGATTGCCGCGCCGGCGGCAAGGCGGAACAGGTCACGGCGGGCGGGGGAGCGGAGATCGGTCATAATCAAAGCATAGCGCTAATTATTGTCGCGGGAAAGTTGTGCCTGCCGGCGGCCGAGCCACAGCGCCACCACCGCCCAGGCGAGCGCGAGCGGCACGGCGAGCCAGGCGATGGCGGCGAGCCCCAGCCCGAGCGACTTGAGGCCGGCGAACAGCCAGCCGGCCAGTGCGTCGCCGCCGCGATAGACGACGGTATCCAGCGCGTTCTTCGCCTTGTACTTCGTCTCGCGGTCCACGACGGTGTACAGCAACTCGCGCGCCGGTCGCGTGATGGCGTATTCGCCGGCGCGCCGCAGCACCTGAAACCCGGCCAGGGCCGCGAGCACCGGCGTCAGCGCCAGCAAGGCAAAGCCAAATGCCGAAAGCAGCGGCACCAGCGCCAGAGCGCCGGCGACGCCGAGGCGGGTGAGCAGGCGCGAAGTGATCAATACCTGCGTCAGCACGGTCAGCGTGTTGACCGCCAGGTCGAGCAGCGCGAAGAAGCGCGTGCGCTCGACCGAATTGCTGAACGACTGCGCCACGATGTGCGCCTGTTCGAAGTAGAGGAAGGTCGCGAGCGTGGTGAATAGCAGCATGAACAGGGCCACGCCGAGCAGATAGGGCGAACGCACGATCAAGGTCAGCCCGGCGAAAATCGAGCCGCCGAGTGGTTCTTGTCGCTGATGGGCCGGTGCTGATGCTTTCTGTTCCGACCACCGGCTGAGCCGGCGAATGCACAGCACCGCGCCGGCCAGCAGCAGCGCCGAGAGCAGCAACAGATTCACCGGCCCGACCGGCACCACCAGCAGTGCCGTGAGCGATGGGCCGGTAATCGCCCCCGCCGTGCCGCCGGCGGCGATCAGCCCGAACAGGCGCTTGCCCTGCGCGCTGCTGAACAGATCGACCATGAAGCTCCAGAACACCGAGACGACGAACAGGTTGAATACGCTCGCCCAGATGAAGAAGGTTCGCGCCATGACTTCGCGCCAGCCCTCGATCTGGAAGGCGGCGTGGAACAGCAGCAGATTGAGAATGAAGAAGCCATACACCAGCGGCAAAAAGCGCTGTCGCGGCAGGCGCGCGGTGATGAAGCCGAACAGCGGCACGGCAGCCAGCATGGCGACGAAGGTGCCGGTGAACAGCCACGGCAGCTTGGCGATGCCGCCGGCAATGCCCATCTCGTCGCGCAACGGCCGCAGGATGTAATAGCTCGCCAGCAGCAGGAAGAAATACGCGAAGGCCCAGGCAACGGCAACCCCCTCGCCGGGTTCGAGTTTCAGCCATTTCATCAAGCGTTGACTCATGCCGTATCCCGTCGGGAATGATGCATTGATAACCGCTCGGTTGCGTATGCGCAATCCGGGGCGAACCTGTTTAATCGCCAGATGAAGCCCAGCGCCAACTGGCGCCGGCCTGCGAATAGTCGGCGCTCAGGGCAGCGTAACGGCGGCGACCGGTGCGGTTCGCAGGTGCGTCACATAGTGACTGTCGGTCTTGCCGATGTGATTGATCAGCCAGTCCTTGAGCAGTTTCACCAGGTTGTCGCTAACGTCGGCCCGCAAGGATTGCTCTTTGAGTTTTTCCAGCTTGCTGATGAACAGGCGGTGTTCCAGGATATGAGCGGCGAGCAAGGGATAGGCGTGCAAGCGCAATAAAGCCTCTTCGACGACGAAATGAATGCGCGTAAAATTCTCCACCTCATCAAGCGCAAAGTGTACCGCCGACCAGCGCTCCTCGAAGCTGACGGTTTTTTCAAGACGTTCAAGGCAGGTGAACAGTGTCTGATGCTGCTGATCGATTTCATCGATCCCAGTCAACAATGAGTCAGTCCATTCCACGATGCCCCCCATCTTTTCTCGCGTATCAAACTAACGATATAGACGAATGATATCGCAACGCTTAAAGAATATCGCAACGCTTAAAGAATATCGCCAGAGGCGCCAATGCAGAACCTCAGGGGCGCACGATTTCTTCGCGCGTTCCGGTTGCTCCGGGTTTTGCGCCAGCGCTTTGCACAGGCTCCACTAACTGTTACTGGCAGGCAGAACCAGACTGCCAGTGAAAGGGAGAATCGCAACACCTGAAAACCACGGTATGGGCACAGTCAGCTTGCGAAGGCGACTTGCCAGAAATTCTCTAATTGCGGGTGAGCGACTTGGACAGCATGTAAGACACGGCAGCGTGGATGTCGATGTCGCTCAGATTGGCTAGTCCGCCGCGCGCCGGCATTTTGTTGTGGCCGTGGATGGCCGATGCCACCAGTTCGTCGACACCTTTGGGTAGCCGTGGCAGCCAGGCTTCCTTGTCGCCGATCTTCGGCGCGCCGCCGACGCCTTCGCGATGGCAGTTGCCGCATGCCGCGTTGACGATGTCCTCGCCGCTGCCGTGCGCTACTTTGGCATACGGCTTCTGCGGGTCGGGAGTTTTGCCGCCGCTGACCATGAAGGCAATGGCGCGCGTCATCTCCAAGTCGGTGACTGCCGCCTGACCGCCGTGCGCGGGCATTTTCCGCAGTCCTTCCATCGAGCTATGCAGCAGCCTGGCCAGGCCATATTTGGCGCGGGGCGTCCAGTCGGCCGT
>JAUSBB010000166.1 GCA_030652245.1 Rhodocyclaceae bacterium
CTGGCCTACAACCTGGTGCGTTGGGCGATGGCGAAGGCAGCAATGGTCACGGATATTTTGCCGCGCACACTGAGTTTTACCGACGCCAAGCGTCTGCTAGCTACCTTCTCCGATCAGCTGCGCCGAACGCCAGACGATCAAATTTGCACCTTGATTGCAACCGTGCTTGCAAGCATCGCCACCCTGCAACTACCCCACCGCCCCAACCGAATCGAGCCTCGCGCCAAGAAACGACGACCCAAAAATTTACCGCTGCTAACCGTGCCGAGAGCGGTCGCCCGTGAAATTATTCGCACTCAGCGGCTTAACCGAGTGCCATGAGGGTCAGACACGATTATTCCACGCAGTAAAAGTCGGTGCTGGCGGAACGGCGTCACCCGGAACGCCGCCAACATGAAGACGGCGGGCACTTCCCGCGGCACAGGAATGACGCCCGGGAAAAGGCTTTTCCTCTAGAATTCGCGCCTTTCACCGGGGCGAATATCATGTTGGAACGTTATTTCCAGCTTGCCGCGCACGGCACCACGGTGCGCACCGAGGTTCTCGCGGGTGTGACCACCTTCCTGACGATGGTTTACATCATCTTCGTCAACCCGGACATCCTCGCGGCCGCCGGCATGCCCAGGGACGCGGTGTTCGTCGCCACCTGCCTCGCCGCCGCCATCGGCTCGCTGATCATGGGGCTCTACGCCAACTATCCGATCGCGATAGCCCCCGGCATGGGTCTCAACGCCTACTTCGCCTTCGCCGTCGTCGGCGGCATGGGCTTCACTTGGCAACAAGCCCTCGGCGCCGTGTTCATCTCCGGCGTGCTGTTCGTGCTGGTCAGCCTGTTCCGGCTGCGCGAGTGGATCGTCAATGCGATTCCGCGCTCGCTCAAGTTCGCCATTTCCGCCGGCATCGGTCTGTTCCTGGCGATCATCGGCTTGAAGAACGCCGGCCTGATCACCGGCCATCAGGCCACGCTGGTGACGCTGGGCGACCTGCATCAGCCGGGCGTGCTGCTGGCGGTGGCCGGCTTCATCCTGATCGTCGCACTGGAACAGCGCAAGGTGCCGGGCGCGATCATCATCGGCATTCTCGCCGTCACCGGCGTTTCGGTGGCATTGGGCCTCTCCCCGTTCACCGGCATCGTCGCCATGCCGCCGTCGCTGGCGCCCACCTTCATGCAGCTCGACATCGCCGGCGCGCTGAACATGGGCCTCCTGTCGGTGATCATGACCTTCTTTCTGGTCGAACTGTTCGATGCCTCGGGCACCCTGATCGGCGTTGCCCACCGCGCCGGACTGCTCGACAAGAACGGCCGCCTGCCGCGCCTGAAAAAAGCCCTGCTCGCCGATTCGACGGCGATCGTCGCGGGCGCCGGCCTCGGCACCTCATCGGCCACCGCCTACATCGAATCCGCGGCCGGCACCGCCGTCGGCGGCCGCACCGGTCTCACCGCCGTCGTCGTCGCGCTGCTGTTTCTCGCCGCGCTGGTGCTTTCGCCGCTGGCGGGCGCCGTGCCGGCCTATGCCACCGCGCCGGCGCTGTGCTATGTCGCCGTGCTGATGATCCGCGGCCTGGCGGAAATCGAGTGGGACGACCTGACCGAAGCCGCGCCCGCCGTTGTCACCGCCATCACCATGCCCTTCACTTTCTCGATCGCCCACGGCATCGCCTTCGGCTTCATCACCTACGCGGCGCTGAAGTTGCTGACCGGCCGCCAGCGCGACCTGTCGCCGATCGTCGCGGTGATTGCCGTGGTATTCATCCTCAAGTTTGCCTACCTCGGCTAAGCCCTCGCCATGCCCATTCCCGCCGCCGACCTGGTCCGGCACATCCGCACCATCGCCGACTGGCCGCAGCCCGGCGTGCAGTTCCGCGACATCACGCCGCTGCTGCGCGATGGCGCGGCGTTCCGCGCGCTGATCGACATCTTTGCCGAGCGTTATGGCGACGAGCGGCTCGATGCCATCGCCGGGATTGACGCGCGCGGCTTCATTCTCGGCGCGGCGCTGGCGCACCATCTCGGCGTCGGTTTCGTGCCGATCCGCAAGCAGGGCAAGCTGCCCTTCGACACCATGGCCGAGTCCTATACGCTGGAATACGGACAAGCCACGGTCGAGGTGCACACCGACGCCGCCAGCCCCGGCGAGCGCGTGCTGGTGATCGACGACCTGGTCGCCACCGGTGGCACGATGATCGCCGCCGCCCGCCTGATGCAGCGCCTCGGCGCCCACCTTGTCGACACCGCCGCAGTGATCGACCTGCCGGCCCTCGGCGGCTCGCGACGAATCAGCGATGCCGGCCTGCCCTTCTTCACCGTCCTGACTTATTGAATTGCCATGAACCCGACCGTTCTCGAAGAAATCAAGCGCGCCTACGCCGAGGCCGACTGCCTGGCGACGCAAGACGTCGTCGACGCGGCGCTTGACCGCATGGCGATAGACATCACCGCCCGCCTGAAAGACAGCAACCCGCTCATCTACACGGTGATGAACGGCGGCCTGATCGTGGCCGGCCAGCTCATCGCGCGCCTCAACTTTCCGCTGGAAACCGCCTATTTGCATGCCACCCGCTACGGCCACGCCATGAACGGCCACCTGCTCGACTGGCGCGTGCGGCCGACGCAGGACTTGCAGGACCGGACGGTGCTGGTCATCGACGACATTCTCGACGAAGGCCACACGCTCGCGGCGATCTGCGCGAACCTGCGTCAGGAAGGCGCGCGCGAAGTGCTGACCGCCGTGCTCGTGCACAAGCAGCACGAACGCAAGGCGACGCCCGGCATGCGCGCCGACTTCACCGGCATGGACATCGAAGACCGCTTCCTGTTTGGCTGCGGCATGGATTACAAGGGTTATTGGCGCAACGCGCCGGGCATCTACGCGCTCAAAGGCCATTGAGCCGGGCCGCGCGGCCTGATTAGCGGCATAATCCGGCAGAAGGAACCCGCCCATGAGCAAGCCCAGCCTCGTCGAAACCATCGAAAACCGCACCTACGACGAAATCCAGGTCGGTGATGTCGCGACGCTGGTGCGCACCCTGCGCCCCGATGACATCCAGATGTTCGCCATCATCTCCGGCGACATGAACCCGACCCACGTCGACCCGGAATACGCCCGCTCGTCGGAATTTCGCGAGGTGGTGGCGCACGGCATGTGGGGCGGCATGCTGTTTTCCAACGTGCTGGGCACGCAGTTTCCCGGCCCCGGCACCGTCTATTTCGACCAGAGCCTGCGCTTCGAGCGTTCGGTGCGGGTCGGCGACACGCTCACCGTCACCGTCACCTGTCAGCGCAAGTTCGACCACAACCGGCACATCCTCTTCGATTGCAACTGCACCAATCAGGCCAACCAGCGCGTCATTTACGGCACCGCCGAGGTGATCGCGCCGACTGAAAAGATCAAGCGGCCCAAGGCGACGCTGCCGGAAATCAAACTGTCGGCCACCCGCACCTCGCGCTACGAACACCTGCTGGAGATCACTCAAGGCTTAACCCCCATTCCGATGGCGGTGATTCATCCCTGCGACACCGAATCGCTGAAGGGGGCGCTGCTCGCCCGCGACCGCGGCCTCATCGACCCGACCCTGGTCGGGCCGGAGGACAAGATTCGCGCGCTGGCCGAGGAGATGCGCCTCGACCTGGCCGGCTGCCAGTTCCTCAACGTGCCGCACAGCCACGCCGCCGCCGAATCGGGCGTCGCCCTGGCGCGCGAAGGCATGGTCGAAGCGCTGATGAAAGGTTCGCTGCACACCGACGAATTGATGAGCGAAGTGATCGACCAGGCCACCGGGCTGCGCACCGAACGGCGCATCAGCCATGTGTTCGTGATGGACGTGCCGACCTACCCGCGGCTGCTGCTGATCACCGATGCCGCCGTCAACGTGGCGCCCGATCTGGCCACCAAGGTCGACATCGTGCAAAACGCCATCGACCTGGCGCTGATGCTGCACATCGTCGAACCCAAGGTGGCGATTCTCGCCGCCGTCGAAACCGTCAACCCAAAAATGCAGGCGACGACGGACGCCGCCGCCCTGTGCAAGATGGCCGATCGCGGCCAGATCAGGGGCGGCCTGCTCGACGGCCCGCTCGCTTTCGACAACGCCATTTCGCTGGTCGCCGCACGCACCAAGGGCATCAAGTCGGTGGTCGCCGGCCAGGCCGACATCCTGCTCGTGCCGGACATCGAATCGGGCAACATGCTGGCCAAGCAGCTCGAATATCTGGCCGATGCGGTCTCGGCCGGCATCGTGCTCGGCGCGCGGGTGCCGATCGTGCTGACCAGCCGCGCCGACTCCGCGCGCACCCGCATGGCATCCACCGCCATTGCCGTGGTGATGGCCCACGCGCGGCGCAACAACATTATCGGCAAGTGACCGTCCCATGGCCGAAGCTATCCTGACCCTCAACGCCGGCTCCTCCTCCATCAAGTTCGCGCTGTTTCGCGGCAGTCATCCCGTGCCGGCCCAGCCGGAAATCGTCGGCCAGATCGACGGCATCGGCACGGCCAGCGGCGCAAGGATCAAGGCCAGGGACAAGACCGGGCGCACGCTCGACGACAGCGATCTTGCGCTAAGCGGCGCTCACCCGCATCGCGCCGCGCTCGACCATCTGGTGGGCTGGCTGCACCAGTACGAGGCCGGCTGGCGGATCGTCGGCATCGGCCACCGCGTCGTGCATGGCGGCCAAGACTATTCCCAGCCCATCCTGATCGACGCGGCAGCCGTCGCCAAACTCAAGACCTTCATCCCGCTCGCGCCGCTGCACCAGCCGCACAATCTCGCCGGCATCGAGGCGATGATGGCCGCCCTGCCCGGCGTGCCGCAGGTCGCCTGTTTCGACACGGCGTTTCACCGCAGCCAACCGGCCATCGCGCAACTCTTCGCCCTGCCGCGCCGCATCACCGCGCAGGGCGTGCGCCGCTACGGCTTCCACGGCCTCTCCTACGAATACATCGCCGCCGTGCTGCCGCAACACCTGCCGCCGGATCAGGCCAACGGCCGGGTCATCGTCGCGCATCTGGGCAACGGCGCATCGATGTGCGCAATGGTCGGCCGCAAGAGCCAGGCGACGACGATGGGTTTCACCGCCGTCGAAGGCCTGATGATGGGCACGCGCACCGGCGCCATCGACCCCGGTGTGCTGCTTTACCTGATGGATTACGCCGGCATGGATGCCAAGGCGCTGACCCACCTGCTCTACAAGGAGTCGGGACTGCTGGGCGTTTCGGGCATCAGCCAGGACATGCGCGAGTTGCTGGCCGCCGACCAGCCGGAAGCCAGGGAAGCCGTCGAGCTGTTCTGCTACCGCATCGTGCGCGAAATCGGCTCGCTGGCCGCCGCCATCGGCGGTCTGGATGCGCTGGTGTTCACCGGCGGCATAGGCGAACACGCCGCCCCGGTGCGGGAAATGGTCTGCCGGCAACTGGGCTGGCTCGGCGTCGAGTTCGATGTCGCCGCCAACGCGGCGGATGCCACGCGGATCTCCACCGCGCCAAGCCGCGCCACCGTGTTGGTGCTGCCGACCAACGAGGAATGGATGCTCGCCCGCCACACCGCCGAGTTGATAGCGCCGGGCTGATCGAGTGAACGCCCCGCCCGCCAAACACAGCCATTTCGAAGACCTCCAGGGCATCCTAACCGGTGCGTTGATGGTCGCCATCGGGCTGACCTTCATCAAACAGGCCGGGCTGCTCACCGGCGGCGCCGTCGGCCTGACCTTCCTGATCCACTACAGCACCGGCGCGAATTTCGGCCTGACGCTGTTTCTCGTCAATCTGCCCTTCTACTGGCTGGCGGTGAAGCGCATGGGGCTGGAGTTCACGCTGAAAACCCTGGCGACCGTGTGCCTCGTCTCGCTGCTGGCCGAAACCCTGCCGCTCGTCCTGAATATTGCCCACATCGACCCGTTCTTTGCCGGCATCACCGGCGGGCTCTTGATGGGCGTCGGCATGCTGATCCTGTTCCGCCACCGCGCCAGCCTCGGCGGCTTCAACGTCCTGGTGCTCTACCTGCAGGAACGCTTCCACTGGAGCGCCGGCAAACTGCAAATGGGACTGGATGTCGCCATCCTGCTCGCCGGCACGCTGCTCGTCCCGCCCCTGGTGCTGGCCGCCTCGGTGCTCGGCGCGGTGCTGCTCAACTTCGCGCTCGCCGTGAATCACAAGCCCGGCCGCTACATGGCGTTTTAGGGCCCGCAATACGCCGTCCCGCCAGCGCCGACTTTTGAATTACTCGCCCTGCTTCCATTTACCTTATTGCATTGACCGACATGAGGAACCCCTGGCTCGATATTCCGCTTGCTGACTACGAAGGGCACATGGCAATGCCTGGAATAGAGCAGGCGCAATTGCTGGCCGATATCTTTTCGGGCGCTCTCGATGAGTATTCACCGCACTCTGTTGCGATCCTGGGTTGTGCGGGTGGTAATGGCTTTGAGAGGATTTCATCAGCTATCCAGCGGGTGGTCGGGATTGATATCAACCACCACTTCATCGCCGCAGCCGAGGCCAGGTTTGGAGGCCGGTTCAAGCATCTGGAGTTGATTGCCGGTGACATCCAGAATCCCGAAGTAAGCTTCGCGCCCGTGGATTTGATCTTCGCCGGGCTTATTTTCGAATATGTCAATGTGGCGGCGGTCATCGCAAAAACACCTGCCATGCTCACCGCTGCCGGAAAACTCGTCACCGTACTGCAACTTCCCCTCGATAGTGATCAACAGGTTTCGCCTTCACCGTTTGCGCGGGTGCAGACACTGGGAAAGATCATTCGCCTTGTTCCGCCATCCCTACTGCAGGAAGCCGCAGAGTCTGCTGGTTACGCTCAACTGACATCAAGGGAAGTCGCGTCGCGCGGAGGCAAGCGTTTTCAGGTTCAGGTTTTCAGCAAGTAAAGCCGGGGCGATACACTCGCGATACAATTACACGCATCTCCAAGGAGGCATTTGCCATGGGAAATCAACTTGAGTTGCTTGAAGCAGAAGCCCTGTTGTTAACAGCCAGTGAACGTGCAGCTTTCGCCCAGCTTTTGCTTGCCAGTCTCGACGAAGATGTCGAACTTGAGGAAGCATGGGCCGCCGAAACCGAGCGCAGAATTGTCGATATCGAGAGCGGTGCAGTACAGGTCATACCGATTGCTGATGCACTTGCACAGGTCCGTGCAGCGTTGAAGTGAAGCTTGTCATTGCACCTGCCGCCCTGGCCGAACTCCAGGACGCGGCGACTTTCTATACGCTGAAGGCGAATGTCAAACTTGGCCTGGCGTTTGTTGCCGAGTTTGAACGAACCGCCAATTTCATTTTGGCCAACCCCCTGCTCGGTGCAGAATTTCGTGGCACTCGTCGGCGATATATTCTTCGACGGTTTCCATACAGCATCATCTATCAACTCACCGCAGAGGAACTCAGAATTATCGCCGTTGCCCATCACAGGCGGCAACCCAGCTACTGGGCGAATCGGAAGTAAGTCACCAGCCCCTTGCGGGGCGGAGCAGCGCCGTACCCCATTCGGGGCAGTTCATACCGCCAGCGCCGACTTTCGAGGCAGGCGCCGGGGATGGCGAGTCTATAATCCGCGCCTTTCCAGCCGCCAGTAAATCCGTGTCCAAACTCGCCCACGAAATCGCCCGTCGCCGCACCTTTGCCATCATTTCCCACCCGGATGCGGGCAAGACCACGCTGACCGAGAAGCTGCTGTGGTTCGGCGGCGCGATTCAGGTCGCCGGCGAGGTGCGCGCGAGGAAGGCGGCGCGCCACGCGACTTCGGATTGGATGGAACTCGAAAAGCAGCGCGGCATCTCGGTCACCTCGTCGGTGATGCAGTTTCCCTACCGCGAGTGCATGATCAATCTGCTCGACACGCCGGGCCACGAGGACTTTTCGGAAGACACCTACCGCACGCTCACCGCCGTCGATTCGGCGACGATGGTGATCGACTCGGTCAACGGCGTCGAGGCGCAGACGATCAAGCTGCTGGGCGTCTGCCGCCTGCGCGACACGCCGATCATCACCTTCATCAACAAGCTCGACCGCGAAGGCCGCGCCCCGATCGACCTGCTCGACGAGATCGAGGACGTGCTGAAGATCCAGTGCGCGCCAATGACCTGGCCGATCGGCATGGGCAAGGGATTTCGTGGCGTTTATGATCTCTACGACGACTGCATTGCCTTCTTCGACCCGCAGGCAGAAAAGGGCACAAAACAGATCATCGCGGGTCTGGACAACCCCCTGCTCGACGAACTGCTCGGCTACCAGGCGGCGGAACTGCGGCAGGAAATTGAGCTGGTGCGCGGCGCCTCGCACACCTTCGACCAGGATGCCTATCTGGCTGGCAAACAGACGCCGGTGTTCTTTGGCTCGGCGATCAACAACTTCGGCGTTCAATCACTGCTCGACGCCATCGTCGACCTTTCGCCCGCGCCGCAACACCGCACCGCCGCGACCCGCCAGGTCGAACCGCTCGAACCAAAATTCTCCGGTTTCGTGTTCAAGATCCAGGCCAACATGGACCCCAGGCACCGCGACCGCATCGCCTTCGTGCGCGTCTGCTCGGGCCACTACACGCGCGGCATCAAACTCAAGCAACTGTCGACCGGCAAGACGCTGGCAGTCAACAACGCCATTACCTTCATGGCGCAGGACCGCAGCACCACCGACGAAGCCTGGCCGGGCGACATCCTCGGCATTCCCAACCACGGCACGGTGGTGCTGGGCGACAGCTTCACCGAAGGCGAGGATCTCAAGTTCACCGGCATCCCCTGCTTCGCGCCGGAACACTTCCGCCGCGCGCAGATTCGCAATCCGATGAAGATGAAGCAGTTGCAAAAAGGACTGCAACAACTCGCCGAGGAAGGCGCCACTCAGCTTTTCAAACCATTGGCCAGCAACGACCTGATCCTCGGCGCGGTCGGCACCCTGCAGTTCGACGTGGTCGCCCACCGGCTGGAATTCGAATACGGCGTCGATTGCTTCTTCGAGCCCGTCAACGTCGCCACCGCGCGCTGGCTGCGCGGCACGGAGGCCGACTTGCGGGCCCTGGCCGACAAGGCCGGCGTCAACCTGGCGCTGGATGGCGCCGGCGACTACGTCTATCTCGCGCCCAACCGCGTCAACCTGCAAATGACGCAGGAACGTCACCCCAATCTCATATTTCTGGAGACCAGAGAGATACACTGACGGGCATCATTTTCTTCGCTACCCGGGCATGCTTGAAACTCTCAGGAAGTCTTTCCTGCTGAACCGCCCCCACCTCGTCGGCGATGCCTGGGGCGGGCTGGCCGCCATGCTGGTGGCCTTGCCCTCGGCCATCGCCTTCGGCGTCACCATCTTCGCGCCGCTGGGCGGTTCGCAGGCGGCGCATGGCGCGCTGGCCGGCATCCTCGGCGCCACCGCGCTCGGGCTGATTGCCCCGGCCTTCGGCGGCACCCATCGACTCATCACGGCCCCCTGCGCACCCGCCGCCGCCGTGCTGGCCGCGCTGGCGGTGGGTTTTTCCCAGCAGGGCGCGCCCGCCGAAACCATCATCCTGCTGCTGGCCCTGATCGGCCTGCTGGCCGGCGTCATGCAGATTTCGCTGGGGCTGGCCGGCATCGGCCGCCTGATCAGGTACATCCCCTACCCCGTGGTCAGCGGCTATCTCTCCGGCGTCGGCCTCATCATCATCGGCAGCCAGATTCCCAAGTTGCTGGGCGCGCCAACCGGCACGAGTTTGCTCGGCGCGCTGGGCAATCCGAGCCTGTGGGCCTGGCAAAGCATCGCCGTCGGCGCGGTGGTGATATTCACCATGCTGCAAATACCCCGCCTGACCCAGTTGGTACCGGCCGCCATCCTGGCCCTCCTGACTGGCGTCGCCAGTTACCTGCTGCTCGGCCTGCTCGACCCGGCCCTGCTCGACACGACCAGCAATCCCCTGCTGATCGGCGTGCTGACCAGCAGCGAAGCCAGCCTTGGCGACAGCATCGGTCGGCACCTGCAGGCCCTGCGCGGCCTGGGGCTTGCCGTGGTTCTGCAAGTCCTCGTACCGGCCTTGACACTGGCGTTGCTGCTCTCCATCGACACGCTGAAGACCTGCGTGGTGATCGACGCCCTGACCAACACGCACCACGATTCGAACCGCGAGTTGGTCGGTCAGGGACTCGGCAACATGGCGTCCGCGCTGGTCGGCGGCATTCCCGGCGCCGGAACCATGGGCGCCTCGCTAATCAATGTGTCCAGCGGCGGCGCCACCCGGGCGTCGGGCATGATGACGGGCGCATTTTCGCTGGCCGCCTTCCTGCTCCTCGCGCCGCTGATTGCCTGGATTCCGGTCGCCGCGCTGGCGGCCATTCTGATCGTCATCGGCTGGCGCATGATCGACCGCCACAGCCTGGCCTTCTTCAACTCGCCTTCGACACGCGTCGACTTCTTCGTCATTCTGGCCGTGGTGCTGGTGGCGATTTTCGGTAATCTGATCGCCGCGTCGGGCGTCGGCGTGGCGCTCGCCATCTTGCTGTTCATTCGCGAACAAACCAGGAGCTCGGTGGTACGCAACCGCATCGAAGGCAGCGAAATTCTCCAAAAGCGCGCCCGCACGCCGGCGGCACGCGAAAAGCTGGAACAGGAAAGCAGCGCCATGGTGGTCTTCGAATTGCAGGGCAGCCTGTTCTTCGGCACCGCCAGCCAGTTGCTGGCCGCGCTGGAGCCGGAAATCGGCCAGCGCAAATACATCATCCTCAACATGCGCCGCGTGCAGTCGCTCGATGTCACCGCCACCCATGTACTCGAACAGATCAAGAACCGCCTGGAGGAAAACAACGCCTACCTGGTGTTCTGCGAGATTCCCAAGGACCTGCCCAGCGGTTTGAAGATGAAGCGCTTCCTCAAGGAAACCGGCGTGGTGCGGCCGACCAACAAGGCCTTCGCCTTCCGTCAGCTCGACGAAGCGCTGGACTGGGTCGAAGCGCAAACGCTCACGGCCACGCCGGGCGACCCGGACGCGGCCAGCGCACTCGACCTGACGGCGATGCCGGCATTCGCCGAGTGTTCGCCCGAATCGATCGCGGCGCTGGAAGCGGCAACGACGCTGCGCACCATCCCGGCAGGCAAGCGCGTGTTCAAGGCGGGCAACCCCGGCAACGAACTATTCATCATCCGCCGCGGCCGGGTCAAGCTGTTGCTGCCCATCCGCAAGAAAGAAACCTACCACCTCGCCACCTGCGGCCCCGGCGACATGGTCGGCGGCCGGGGCTTTCTCGACGACAACGCCCATTCCGCGCACACCGCCGACGCCCTGGCGCTCACCGCCGTCGAAGTCTATGTGCTGCCGCACGCACGCTTCGATGCCTTGGCGGACGCCCACCGCGGCGTCGCCATCGCCATCCTGAAAAATCTCGGCAGCACCCTGGCGCACCGGCTGCGGGTCACCATCACAGAGCTGCAGGCACTGCGCGGCTAGCCCGTATAATTCTCCGTTTTGCAAAATCGGAAAGCCACCATGGAAGCAGAACGCATCAACGCCATCGCCCATCACATCGCCGACCTCGCAGCGCGCGGCGATCAACTCCGGAGGTATCTTTGACTTCGCTGCGAAGTCGGAGAAACTTGCTGAAATCAATCAACTGATGGAAGACCCCGGCATCTGGAACGATGCCGAGCGCGCCCAGGCGCTGGGCAAGGAAAAGAAATCCCTCGAAGCCGTCGTCGGCACGCTGCAAGGCGTGAGCAACACCCTTGCCGACGCCCAGGAACTGTTCGATCTGGCGAAGGAAGAAAACGACGAGGACACGCTGCTGGCGGTCGAAACCGATCTCGCCGCGGTTGAAGCGAAAGTAGCCGACCTGGAATTCCGCCGCATGTTTTCCAACCCGGCCGACCCGAACAACTGCTTCATCGACATCCAGGCCGGCGCCGGCGGCACCGAGGCCTGCGACTGGGCCAGCATGTTGCTGCGCCAGTACCTCAAATACTGCGAAAAAAAGGGCCTCAAGACCGAGATCCTCGAACAGACCGACGGCGATGTCGCCGGCATCCGCAGCGCGTCGCTCAAGGTCGAGGGCGATTATGCCTATGGCTATTTGCGCACCGAAACCGGCGTGCATCGCCTGGTGAGGAAGAGCCCCTTCGATTCGTCCGGCGGCCGCCACACCAGCTTCGCCAGCCTCTACGTCTATCCCGAAATCGACGATTCCATCGAAGTCGAAATCAACCCCGCCGACCTGCGCGTCGACACCTTCCGCGCCTCCGGCGCCGGCGGCCAGCACATCAACAAGACCGACTCGGCGATCCGCATCACCCACGCGCCCTCCGGCATCGTCGTGCAGTGCCAGAACGACCGCTCGCAGCACAGGAACCGCGCCGAGGCGATGGCGATGCTCAAGTCGCGGCTCTACGAACTGGAACTCAGGAAGCGCCAGGCCGCGGCCGACGTGCTCGAAGCCGGCAAAACCGACGTCGGCTGGGGCCACCAGATTCGCAGCTATGTGCTCGACAATTCCCGGATCAAGGACCTGCGCACCAACGTCGAGATTTCCAATACGCAAAAGGTGCTTGATGGCGACCTCGACGTCTTCATCGAAGCCAGTTTGAAGCAGGGGGTGTAAAAGTCGGCGCTGGCGGGACGGCGTCAGCCGAGTCGCCGCCAACATGGGGCGGTGCATAAAGTTGCGCTGGCCAGATCGAAGTGTCACAATACGCGCCGTTGTGACACATGAGGAGTTCGTCATGAGAACCATCACCATCCGCGAGGCACGCGAAGGGCTTTCGCATCCCGAGTTGCTGTTTGCCGACAACGACGAAGTCATCGTCACGCGCCGAGGCGAGCCGGTGGCGCGCATTTTGCCGATTGCGCCGGCCAAACCGAAATTTCGCTCGCTGGCGGCGTTCCGCGCCAGCCAGAAGCCGCTCGACCCGCCGCTCTCGCAAACCGTCATCGAAGACCGGGAAGATCGCTGCTGATGATTTATGCCGACACCAGTGCGCTGGTCAAGCGTTATCTGGAAGAACCCTTCAGCACCGAGTTCGAGGCTCTCCTCCGGCAAGGTCCGATGACCGTTAGCCACCTCTCCATCGTCGAGATGCGCTGTGCGCTGGCACGCCGGCGCCGCAACCGGGAGATCGACGCCGTGCGCGAAAACCGCGCGAACGCGGAACTGGCCGCCGACATCCACGCTGGGGCGCTGCGCGTCGGCGACATCGACAATGCCCACTTCACCGCCGCCTGCCATCTGATCGACCGCCTGACGGACTACCCTCTGCGCACGCTGGACGCCCTGCATCTGGCCGTCGCGGAACAACTGGCCGTGACGGATTTCGCCACCGCCGACAAAACCCAGGCCGATGCCGCGCAGGCACTCGGCTTTACCGTTCATCGTTTCTACTGAAGACCATCATGACCGACACCATCCAACCCGCCGTCCAGGACGAAAACCACATCATCGCCGAACGCCGCGAAAAGCTCGCGGAATGGCGCAAGAGTGGTCGCGCCTATCCCAACGACTTCGCCCGCGAAAACCTCGCCGGCAGACTCGACGAACTGTATGGCGAGAAAGCGCGCGAGGAGCTCGAAGCCACACCCATCGAGGTCAAGGTGGCCGGCCGCATCATGTTGAAACGCGTGATGGGCAAGGCGAGTTTCGCGACGATCCAGGACTTGTCCGGCCGCATCCAGCTCTACCTCAACAACGAGGGCGTCGGCATCGAGGTGCATGATGACTTCAAGCGCTGGGATCTGGGCGACATCGTCGGCGCGGTCGGCACGCTATTCAAGACCAAGACCGGCGAACTCACCGTGCAGTGTGCGCAGATTCGCCTGCTGTCGAAGTGCCTGCGGCCGCTGCCGGAAAAATTCCACGGCCTCACCGATGTCGAACAGAAATATCGCCAGCGTTATCTCGACCTGATCACCAACGCGGATACGCGCTTCACCTTCGTCGCCCGCAGCCGTCTGGTGCAATCGGTGCGTAACTACATGAACGGCCACGGCTTTCTCGAAGTCGAAACGCCGATGATGCAACCCATTGCCGGTGGCGCTGCGGCCAAACCCTTCACCACCCATCACAATGCCCTGGACATGGAACTGTTCCTGCGCATCGCGCCGGAGCTGTATCTGAAGCGGCTGGTGGTCGGCGGCTTCGAGCGGGTGTTCGAAATCAACCGCAATTTCCGCAACGAAGGCCTGAGTCCGCGCCACAACCCCGAATTCACCATGATGGAGTTCTACGAGGCCTATGCGGATTATCAAAGCCTGATGAACTTTACCGAAGGCCTGATCCGCCACGCCGCCCGCGAAGCGCTCGGCGCCGAGACCTTCGACTATCAGGGCCGCACCCTCGACCTGTCCAAGCCCTTCGCCCGCATGACCACGGTCGAGGCAATCCATTACCACCACCCCGGCTACAACCTGACGATGTTGAATGATGCCGGCTGGTTGCGCCAGAAACTCGCCGACCTCAAGGTGGACGTGAAACCGCTGGCGGGTCTCGGCACCTTGCAGATGCAACTCTTCGAGGAAACCACCGAAGCCGAACTGTGGGAGCCGACCTACATCATCGACTACCCCACCGAAGTCTCGCCGCTGGCGCGCCGCTCGGATGCGAACCCGGACATCACCGAACGCTTCGAGCTTTACATCGTCGGTCGCGAAATCGCCAACGGCTTTTCGGAACTCAACGACCCCGAAGACCAGGCCGCGCGCTTCCTGGAACAATCCAAGGCCAAGGAGGCCGGCGACGAGGAAGCCATGTTCTACGATGCCGACTACATCCGCGCGCTCGAATACGGCCTGCCGCCCACCGGCGGCTGCGGCATCGGCATCGACCGGCTGGTGATGCTCTTGACCAATTCGCCGTCGATCCGGGATGTCATCCTCTTCCCGCAAATGCGTTCGGAATAGTGGAACAGTGACCGATGCGCCGCTGCCGCCGCGCTGGGCGGGGCGGGATGCCTTCACCATCCTGGCGGCCGGCCGCGGCGCCGGCGCCAATTTCCTGGCGACCTGGCAGGCCTGGCGCGACGATCCGGAACGACCACAACGGCTGCACTATTTTTGCGTCGATAGCGCGCCGCCGAGCCGTGACGAACTCGCCCGTCTGACGCAATCGCAATATGTCGATCTATCCGCGCAGCTTTGCGCCGCCTGGCCCGGCGCCATCACCGGCTTTCACCGCCTGCACTTCGACGGCGGCCGGGTGTCATTGACGCTCGTCATTGGCGACATCCGCACGGTGGTTCCGCGCATCGAAGGCCGCTTCGATGCCTTCATGCTCGACGGCTTGTCGGCGGCGGAGCAAAATTCTTCATCGCTGCGTGAAGACCTCGACTGGCTGGCCGCGTCCAATGCTGGAGACATAAACCGACCCGCCATCCGCCGCGCCGCCATCATCGGCGCCGGCATCGCCGGCGTCAGTTGCGCCGAGCGGATGGCAGCGCGCGGCTGGGAAGTCACGCTGTTCGACCGCCGTGACGGGCCGGCCGCGGAAACCTCGGGCAATCGCCAGGCCGTCATGCTGCCGGTGCTGTCCGTCGACCCAACCCGGCTCTCCCGCCTCAACCGGGTCGCCTATCTGTATGTGTTGCGGCAACTCGCCGCGCTGGCCGCCGCGGGCCACCCGGTGAGGTGGGAGAACTGCGGCGTGTTCCAGATCGCCCGCCACGCCGACCACGCCAAAAAGCAGCAGGCCATCGTCGCCAACCAGCAACTGCCGGCAGAGTTCGTCCAATACCTCGATGCCGCCTCGGCCAGCCGGCTTGCCGGCACGCGGGTCAGCGACGGCGGCTGGTGGTTTCCGCAGGCCGGCTGGCTGTCGCCGCAGTCGCTCTGCCAGGCACTGCTGGCCGCGGCCGGCGAACAGGTCAGTTTCCGCCCCGCGACAGAAATTGCCGCGCTCGCGCCCTCTGCACAGGGCTGGCAACTGCAAGATAGCGCCGGCAAGGTGCTGTGGGACGGCCCGACGGTCATCCTCGCCCACGCCCACGGCTTGCGCACCCTGGCGCAATCTGCTCACCTGCCGCTACGTTGTTTTCGCGGTCAGGTCAGCCATCTGCCGATGTCCGAACTCGGCGATATGCCGCGGTGCGTGGTCTGCCGCGAGGGCTACATCGCGCCGCCGCATGAAGGTTATGCCGGTCTCGGCGCCACTTTCCAGCGCAGCCAGGACACGGCGCTGCATGACGAAGACCATCTTTCCAATCTGGCACGACTTGCCGCCATGCTGCCCGAACTGGCCGACCATTTCGATGCCGCCCAGCTCACCGGCCGCGTCGGCCTGCGCCCCGTTTCCCCGGACAAGCTCCCGATGGTCGGCGCCCTGCCCCTGCCGACCTGCGAGCCGCGCCCGGCCGCTCACGTCGAATGGCCCCGCTGGCCGGGGCTGCATGTCGCCAGTGGTTATGGCGCGCGCGGCTTTGTCTGGGCGCCGCTGATGGCGGAACTGCTGGCCAGTCAGATCAACGGCGAGCCCCTGCCCGTCGAAGCCGAACTCTCCGCCGCCGTCGACCCCGCCCGGTTTGTCTGGAAGGGAACTTTGTAACGGTCTGTTTCACCTGTCACCCTGGAATCGGTGCTAACGTTATTCACGCTGCAACCCGTCACCTTACAGCGAGGACATCATGAACACCGAAACCGCCCCATCCCGCCTGCATCCGCTCGTCGCCGTCGCCGCTGTCGCGGTGACCGTGCTTTCGCTGACCGGCATCGCCGCCATGCTCGGTTATCTGCCGATGGGCAAGTCCGCGGCGCCCGCCGAGACCGTTGCCGCCGTCCCGCCAGCGCCGACTTTGGCGCCGCCACAAGCGGTCAATGAACCCGTGCCGACGGAGAAGAAAGCCGAAAAACCGGCGGCCAGACCCGCGCCAAAACCCTTGGCGAAGGCGCCCCAGTCGGCCGCGCCAAGTGCTGCGCCCACCATGCCCGCCACGTCCACGCTGCCCCCGCCCGTCGCCGCTCCGGCCCCCTGCCCGAACTGCGGCGTGATCGATAACATCCGCGAAGTCACGCAAGCCGGCGAAGGCAGCGGGCTGGGCGCCGTGGCCGGTGGTGTCCTTGGCGGCATTCTCGGCAACCAGATTGGCGGCGGTACCGGCAAGAAGATCGCCACCGTGGCGGGTGTCGCCGGCGGCGCCTATGCGGGTCACCAGGTCGAAAAAAACCAGAAGAAAACCACGCACTATGAAATCACCGTCCGCATGCGAGACGGCTCGCTGCGCAGCCTGACCCAAGACAGCCCGCCTGCCTGGCGGATCGGCGATCGCGTGCGGATCGAAGGCGGCGGCCTGGTGGGGGATAACTAAACCAGGCGTTCCAGTCGTTTCAGGACTTCATCCCGGCCCAGCACCGCCAGCACGCGGTCGATGGCCGGGCTTTGCGGTTGACCAAGCAGGGCCACGCGGAGCGGAATCGCCACTTGCGGCATTTTTAGGCCGGTCGAGGCCAGTGTTTCCTTCAGCACTTTCGCCAGTTCCGCGGCGACCCACTCCACACCGGCCAGCCGGCCGCGCAAATCGGCGAGCGCGGCTTTTGCCGCGGCAGTCAGGTGTTGCGCCGCCAGTTCTTCGGAGGGATGCACTGCCGCATAGAACGGATGCGCGCAGTCGGCCAGTTCGTTGAGGTTGACCACGCGATCCTTGTAGAGCGCGGCAATCAAGGCCGGATCGGGACCCGCCGTCACCGTCACGCCCTCCTCCGCCAGCCGGCGCACAATCTCGCCGCCCAACCGCGCATCGTCGGCCAGCTTGATGTAGTGGGCGTTCAGCCAGTTCAGTTTTTCGGTGTTGAACTGTGCCGCCGACGCGGTGATGTGATCGAGGTCGAACCACTCGACGAACTGCTCCAGCGAAAAAATCTCCTCGTCGCCATGCGACCAGCCCAGGCGCGCGAGATAGTTGAGCACCGCCTCGGGCAGGTAACCGTTCTCGTCATACTGCATCACGCTGACCGCGCCGTGGCGCTTGGACAGCTTGGTGCCGTCGTCGCCGAGAATCATCGAGACATGGCCGTAGCGTGGCACCGGCGCGCCCAGCGCCTGCAGCAGGTTGATCTGGCGCGGCGTGTTGTTCACATGGTCGTCGCCACGGATCACATGGCTGATCCGCATGTCCCAGTCATCGACGACGACGCAAAAATTGTAGGTCGGCGTGCCGTCGGCGCGGGCGATGATGAAGTCGTCAAGTTCGGCATTGCTGATCTCGATGCGCCCTTTCACCAGGTCGTCCCAGGCCACCACGCCAGCGGCCGGATTCCGGAAACGCACGACCGGGCTGAGCCCCGGTGGTATCGCTGGCAGCGTCTTGCCCGGCTCGGGCCGCCAAAGTCCGTCGTAGCGCGGCTTTTCCTTGTTCGCTTCCTGCTCGGCACGCAGCGCGTCGAGTGCTTCGATCGAGGTGTAGCAATGGTAAGCCGTGCCGGCGGCCAGCATCTGGCCGATCACTTCCTTGTAGCGCGCCATGCGCTGCATCTGGTAGAACGGCCCCTCGTCGTGCGCCAGGCCCAGCCATTGCA
>JAUSBB010000171.1 GCA_030652245.1 Rhodocyclaceae bacterium
GGTGAACCAGGATTTCGCGTCGGTATGCGGGAACAGTTTGGGCAGCCAGTCGGGAAAGTCGAGGTCCATGCCGAGGATGGCGGTGACCGGCGCGGCTTGCACCTTGGCGCGGTTGCCTTCCATCAGGGTGGGGATGAGGCGCGCTTTCGCTTCCGCCGACTTGACGTAGACCACGCGCAGCGGCCAGCAGTTGGCGCTGGTCGGGCCCCATTTCATCAGGTCGTGGAGTTCGGTGAGCAGGGCATCCGGGATGGGCTTGTCCAGCCATTCGTTGTGGCTGCGGGCGTTGCGAAAGAGCTGGTCGAAGGTGGCGGCGTCGAGTTTCATGGCGGTTCCTTTGTGTGGGAGCGCGGATTACGTTGCGGCGATCTGGCGGTATTTCAAGTTGGATGCGTGGGGGCAAGCGCCTGTTCGATGGCCTGATTCACCGCCAGCGGGGCTTCGGCCATCATGGCATGGCCGACGGCGGCGAGTTCGACGAGGCGTGAGCGGTTGATCTGTTCAGCCAGCCGGCGCGATGCCTTGACGGAGGTCATGCGGTCGCTCTTGCCGGCGATCATGGTCACCGGGCAACTTAAGCGCGCGATGGCCGCCGGGCCGTTCACGTAGGCGTTGCAGGCGGCGAGATCGTTGTGGAGCACGCCGGGTTTCTGGCGTTCCATGATGCGCAGGTTGATGCCCGGCAGCCACTGGCCGAGGCTGCCATACGCACCACGCAAGCCGCGCGGCGAATGCGCCCACTGGTTGATGAGGGCCATGGCGGCGGCTTCGTTCTTTTGCGCGGCTTCGAGCAACGCGGGGGCGACCGGCATCGGCACGGCGGTGCCGATCAGGACCAGATTGCCGATCCGTCCGGGTGCGCGTGCCGCCGCTTCGAGTGCGATCAGCGAGCCCATGCTGTGGCCGATGAGGGTGATATTGCGAGTGAAATGCGCCGTCCCCATCAACGCGGCGGATCCGGCTGGCGCCGTCCCGCCAGCGCCGACTTTTGGTTCCGGCCGCGCTGAGGCGCTTAACCGGCTAACGCCGGTTAGCCTCCGCCGAAAGTCGGGATTGTATTGAGTCTCGCTCGCCGTCCCGCCAGCGCCGACTTTTGCCAGCAATGCCAGCAGCCAGTCGGCCAGCGCTTCGATGCTCGGCAACGGTGCGCCGCCGCTTTGGCCATGGCCGGGCAGGTCCACCGCCAGGATGGAATGGCCGCGGCCGGCGAAATGGCGGACTTGCTGCATCCAGACGAAATGATCGTGCTGGGCGCCGTGAATGAAGACCAGGCAGGGCAGTGCGGGGTCGAACTCCAGACCGGTTACGGCATGAACCGGCTGGCCGTCAAGCGCGACGAACATCAGGCGATCAGGTCGGGGCCGAGCAGGCGCTGGACGGCGGAAATGCGATCCTTGAGTTGCAGCTTGCGTTTCTTGAGACGGCGCATCAGCAGTTCGTCATGCGGCGGCGCGCCTTCCAGCCTGGCAATGGTTTCGTCCAGGTCGTGGTGTTCGATCTTGAGATCGGTCAAGAGCGCCTGCAAGGCGGCGGGGTCGTCGGGTAGGGTCATGGGCATAAATCTTATGCTTCGCTGCCGTGCTTGGCAATCCTGTCATTGATTCTTGTGGTCTGCCGCATCGGGTTCGCCCAGTTGCGCCATGATCTGCTCGCGCGCGGCGTCGCGCAGTTGCAGCGCGGCCTGCCAGCCATCCCCTGGCGGTACGATCAGCGGCGCGTCCACCCAAACCTGCAGCGGGCTGTGACGTGGCCGCAATGATTCGCCGGGCAGCAGGGCGCGGGTGCCGGTCAGGGTAACGGAAACCACCGCCCTTCCGGCGTTCGCGGCGATGACGAACGCGCCCATGCGAAATGGCAGCAGCCCCGGCGCCTTGCGGAAGGTGCCTTCGGGGAAGAAGATCAGGGCATCGCCGTTGTGCACGCGCGTTTCCAGCGTGCGCGTGTCCTCGACGCCGCGGGCGCCTTCGAAACGCTCGACGAAGGCGCTGTTCAGCCGACGCAGGGGAATGGCCGCGAAGGGGTTGCCCAGCAACTCCTGTTTCCCGACATAGGCGAAGCGCGGCGGCAGCACGGCGGTGAGAATGAGTCCGTCCAGATAACTGGCGTGGTTGGCCACCAGGATCAGCGGGGTGTTGCCGGCGAGGTGCTGCAAGCCTTCTGTTCTGGGAGTCAGTCCGGTCAGCGCCAGCGCCGCGCGGGCGGTCAGTCGGGCGATGTGACGGCGCAGCGTGAGCGCCGGCGCGAGCACGATCAAAATCCAGGCCAGCGGCACCAGCGTGGCGAACACCGACCAGGCCCAGAGGCTCCACACCCGGCCGCCGACTTCGCGCGCCAGTCGCCCGCTGCGCGCCTGGGCGCCGGCCCAGCCAAGCCGCAGCATCTGCAACCAGGGCGCGCGCGCCGTGGCGCCGGGTTGTCCGCCCAGTTCGCCGCGTTCGTAAAGCTCGCGGCAGGCGGCGCGGCGGATCTTGCCGCTGGAGGTTTTCAGCACGCTGCGCGGCGGCGCCAGCACGATGTCATCGGCCGGCAGGCCGATCAGATCGACGGCGAGATGGTTGATTTCGGCCAGTATGCGTTCCCTGGCCGCGGCACTTTTTTCGCGCGTCTCGGCCAGCACCACCAGTCGTTCGCTGCCGCTCTGCGGGTCGGTGGCGGGAAACACCGCCACCCCGCCGCGTCGCACGCCTTCGACATGGGACGCGGCCTCTTCCAGTTCCTGGGGGTAGATGTTGTGCCCGCCGCGAATGATGATGTCCTTTTCGCGCCCGGTGAGATACAGCTCGCCGGCGGCGAGATAGCCGAGGTCGCCGGTGTTCAGCCAGTCGCCATCGAGCAGTTTGGCGGTGGCTTCAGGATTGCGGTAATAGCCGCGGGTCGCGGAGGGG
>JAUSBB010000186.1 GCA_030652245.1 Rhodocyclaceae bacterium
GCGGCGGGCAATGGCCAGCGTCACATGCTTTTCATAACTGCCGCCGCGCCCGATCGCACCGGGATCTTCGCCGCCGTGGCCGGGGTCGATCACCACGGTGACCAGGCGCTGGATGTCAGGCTGCTCCGCTTGCCGAGGCGGTTTCTGGCCGGGCTGCAAAGGCGCGGGGTCGCTGTGCTTTTCGAGCAGGGCCATCAGCGGATCGGGCGGCTCGGCGGGATAGAGGTCGAGTACCAGCCGGTGGCTGTATTCGCCCACCGGCTTGAGACTGAATATCTGCGGCTTGACCTCCCCCTTCAACTCGATGACCAGACGCACCACGTCGGGCTTGAAGCGGCCGGCGCGGATCAGGCGAATCTGCGGGTCGGATTCGAGAATCTTGCCCGGCAGACTGGCGAGCACCGAGTTGAATTCGACCCCTTCGATGTCGACGACCAGCCGGTCGGGGTCTTTCAACAACAGGTGCGTGAATTTGAGCGGCTGACTCAGCGGCGTGCTGTATTCGAGCGTGACGCGAGTGTAAATGCTCGCCGGCCAGACACGCACCGCCAGAAGGGTGGGCGCTGATCCGGCCGCCGTGCCGCCTTGCACCAGCGGGGTTACCAGCAGCGTCAGGCTGGCGGTGGCAAAACGGAGGATGTCGCGGCGAGAGAAGCCGGCAGTTGCTTCAGCCATTGTTTCCCCCGCTCGCTGCCGGATTCGATGCGCGCACGCCGACCCACCCCGTCATGCGCCAGCCGAATACACAAGTCTGGAGCCGGCAGATAGGGCGCGGCCCGATCAGGCCATTCGACCAGGCAGACGGCATCTTCGGCAAAGTATTCGTCCAGTCCCGCATCAAGGAATTCTTCCGGCGTGTTGAATCTATAAAAATCAAAGTGATATAAGTTTAATCCAGAAATTACATAAGGTTCAACCAGTGTGTAGGTGGGGCTTCGCGCCGTCCCGCCAAAGCCGACTTTTCGCAACAGTCCGCGCACGAGTGTGGTTTTTCCGGCACCCAGATCGCCTTCGAGGTAAACGACGGCCCTACGCGGCAGGTCTTGAGCCAAAGCCGCACCCAAAGCGAGCGTGGCCGCCTCGTCGGGCAACGACCATTCACGGCAGGTATCATCGGCAGGATGCATGACTGGATAGGCTTGAAAGAAAAGATTCGCGACTGGGGCAATGACCTGGGGTTTGCCGCCGTCGGTTTTGCCGGTACCGATCTCGGCGCGGCCGAAACAAGCCTGGCGGACTGGCTGGCAGCGGGCTGCCACGGCGAAATGGATTATATGGCCAGCCACGGCATGAAGCGGGCCAGGCCTGCCGAACTGGTGCCCGGCACGCAATGCGTCATCACCTGCCGGATGGACTATTTACCCGTTCCTCTCGCTGAACGCCGTCCCGCCAATCCCTCTCTCCCGACCTCTCTCCCGCAAGGGGAGAGAGGAGACAGACAGCTTCCCTCTCCCATCTCGGGAGAGGGATTGAGGGAGAGGGCGGCCGACTTTCCACAGCAGTCAGCCATCTCCTGCTATGCGCTGGGCCGTGACTACCACAAGCTGCTACGCGCCCGGCTGCAAAAGCTGGCCGACCGCATCACCACGGAGATCGGCCCTTTTAGCTATCGCGTGTTCGCCGATTCCGCGCCGGTGATGGAAGTCGAACTCGCCAAAAATGCCGGGCTGGGCTGGCGCGGCAAGCACACGCTGCTGCTGTCGCGCGAGGCCGGTTCGTGGTTTTTCCTGGGAGAGATATGCGTCGATCTGCCACTGCCGAAGGATGCTCCGGTGAGCGGCCACTGCGGCGATTGCACCGCCTGCCTCGACGCCTGCCCGACGGGCGCCTTTATCGCGCCCTATCGCCTCGACGCACGGCGTTGCATCGCCTACCTCACCAGCGAACTCAAGGGCAACATTCCGATCGAGCTGCGGCCGCTGCTGGGCAATCGCATCTACGGCTGCGACGACTGCCAGAACGTCTGCCCGTGGAACCGCTTTGCACCCCTGACGCGTGAAGCCGACTTTGCGCCACGTCACGGCCTCGACAGCGCGACATTGATCGAGCTATTTGCCTGGAGCGAAAACGAATTCAACGAACGGCTGGCGGGATCGCCGATCCGCCGCATCGGCCACGAGCGTTGGCTGCGCAACATCGCCGTCGCCTTGGGGAACGCTTCACCCGCGCCAGTAGCCAAGGCCGCCTTGCACACACGCATCGACCACCCCTCGGCCTTGGTGCGGGAACACGTTGCCTGGGCGTTGTCCCGTCATCCCGGCTGATCGCCGACAGCAACAGGCCGCGACGGATCGCTGCACCATTCGCTCCACGAACCCACATACAGCTTCGATCCCGCTAGACCGGCAACTTCCATCGCCAGCATATTGTGGCAGGCCGTAACGCCCGAGCCGCACTGTTGCACCACGCTTTGCGAGTCGCTACCGTCCAGCAGATCGTCAAACTCGGCGCGCAACTCATCCGCCGGTTTGAAGAAGCAGCCCGCATCGTCCAGGTTGTCGAAATAAAAACGGTTCAGGGCGCCGGGAATATGGCCGCCGACCGGGTCGAGCGTTTCATTCTCGCCGGCATAGCGCTCCTCGCTGCGCGCATCGAGAATCAGCATATCCGGCGCATGCAGCTTGGCGAGCACCTGGTCGGTTTCGACGATTTCATCGCGCGGCCGCGGCACGAACTGCACTGGCGGTGGATTCCGCACCTCGATTTCCAGCGGCAGCTTGGCGCGCCGCCAGCCCGGCAGTCCGCCATCGAGTACGGCGACCTTGTCGTGGCCCAGCCAGCGCAACATCCACCACAGGCGTGACGCGAAAATGCCGCTTTCATTGTCGTAGGCCACCACCTGCGTATCGGGGCCGACACCACAGGCGCTCATGCGCGCGGCGAAGGCGGCGATGTCGGGCAGCGGATGACGCCCGTTGCGGCCGGTCTTTTCGCCCGACAGGTCGCGGTCCAGATGCAGAAACAAGGCGCCAGGGATGTGCCCCTTGGCGTAAGCCTGAATGCCGTATTCGACATTCTGCAAATCATGCCGGCAGTCGAACGCGCGCCAGTTGGGGTCTTCAGTGTGCGCGGCGAGTTCCGCCACGCTGACCAGCTTGTCAAACATCAATCAATCTCCGCGTCGGTTATTAGCCAGGTGTGCGCTTCGGCGGCATCGTCGAAAACCCGCAGTTCGGCGCTGACAAACAGTTGTTCGAGCCAGGTGCTCCAGGCCACCCACTGGCTATGGGTAACGATGGCGATCCGGCGAAAATCTCCGCCATGGATACGGGAGAACTTGATCTCTTCCAACGCCATATCGACGGTAAAACCAGCCATCTCGTTCAGATCGAACAGCAGGTCCAGGGTGCCATCGAAACGGCCATCGGTGAGCACATACTCCTCGAACTCGCGAAAATCGTCGAGCGTGAATTCGCCCAAAACGGCCACGGTGACGAGGCGCTGGGTGTGATCGATGGTAATCATTGCGTGAAAATCTCCTTGGCCATAAGCATATCGTAAGGGTGGCTGAGTATAGCCAATTTGACCTTGGCGGCCGCCATCGGCTATTTTTACGGGTTCGCGCACAAAATAATTCCCATGAAACCCTCCAACCCCAAGCCGCCCGCTTCTTTCGAGGCTGCCCTGCAGGAACTTGAAAGCATCGTCCAGACGCTGGAAGGCGGTGGCGCGCCCCTTGAGGAATCGCTCAAGGCCTACGAGCGCGGCACGGGACTGCTCAATTTCTGCCAGACCACCCTGGGCCAGGCCGAGCAGAAAATCCGCATCCTCGACAGTGGCACCCTGCACGACCTGGGCGAAATCCCGTCGCAAAACTCCGCAGGCGAGTCTTCTTGAACGATTCCTTTGCCTCATGGATGGCCATGATCCAGCGCCGCACCGAAACGGCGCTGGAACGCTGTCTGCCTCCCGCAACGACCGCGCCGGCGCGACTGCACGCTGCCATGCGCTACAGCGTGCTCGGAGGCGGCAAGCGCATCCGCCCGCTGCTGTG
>JAUSBB010000187.1 GCA_030652245.1 Rhodocyclaceae bacterium
CATGATGACGCGGTTCTTCAGCGTGGTGAAGCCCAGGTCCAGCGGCTTGAGGAGATTGGGGTGAAGGGTGTCGGTCATGGCGCGCATTCTATGGGCTTTGCAACCATACGAGCGGGTATGATGTTTTTACGTGATATTGCCGGAGAGATTCATGAGTGAAACAGCGGCGCGCGTGCGCCTCAGCTTCGCGGACGATATCGCGTATGTCGCGCTGGCCCGGCCGGAGCAGCATAACGGCATGGACTTTGCCATGCTCGAGGCGGTGCTCGCCGCGCAACAGCAGGTGCGCCGACAAGCGGGCGTGCGCGCGGTGATCCTGTCTGGCGATGGCCCCTCGTTCTGCGCCGGACTGGACGTCAAGTCAGTACTGCAACAGCCCCTGCGCGCGAGCTGGATGTACGCCCAGTTGTGGTGGCCCTTTCGCAACGACTTCCAGCGCTGGAGCCTGGGCTGGCGCAAACTCGGGGTGCCGGTGATTGCCTGCATCCACGGCAACTGCTTCGGTGCCGGCTTCCAGCTCGCGCTGGGCGCGGACATCCGCTACTGCACGCCCGACGCGCGCCTCTCGATCCTGGAAGCCAAGTGGGGGTTGGTCCCGGACATGGGTGGCGCCGTGCTGCTGCGCGAACTGGCGCCGATCGACGTCGCGAAGGAATTGACCATGACCGGACGCATTTTCAGTGGCGCCGAGGCCAAGGCGCTCAATCTGGTGACCCATGTGGTCGATGATCCGCTGGCCGCGGCGCGATCGCTGGTTGCCGAGATCGCCACCCGCTCGCCCGACTCGGTCGCTGCCAGCAAGTTCCTCTTCCAGCAGGCCTGGCGCAGTGGCGACTTTGGCGCGGCGCGCGCCGAACGCATCTGGCAGCGCCGCCTGATCGGCTTTGCCAACTTCCGCATCGCGCTGGCGCGTAACCAGCAGCAGAAGGAAATCCCGTGGGCGAAGCGGCGCCTCTGAGCGGCGCTGCCGGTCAAACGAAGGTAGCGGGTGATACCCCGAAGCGCTCGCCAAGCGCCCGCACCTGACGAATATTGAGCTCGCGTTTCCCGGCCAGGATTTCCGAAACCACGCCCTGGCTGCCGATCTCGTGCAGGTCGCTTTGCTTGAGACCGTGTTGCTCCATCAGGAACCTCAGGGCCTGAATGCCCGTGGTCATGGGCAGCGGTTGCCGCGTGACCTCGTAGTCTTCGATCAGGTCGCCCACGATATCCACCAGTTCCATCGCTGGATGATTCTCGTCGCCGCCAGTTTCGTCGAGCAGCGCTTCAAGAATCGTGACCATGCGCCGATAGTGCGCCGCATCGCGAATCGGCGCGATATCCGTCGCGCTGCGGAATTGGTTCCATGCCGGCAGCAGGTGCTTGATCTCGATGCGCGCATTCATGATTGCCATGCTCCCTTGTCATATTCCCGATGCGTCAGCACCGCCTTGACATAGACGATCTGCTTCTCGAAACGGAGGTAAGCGATGAGCCGGTACTTGTTGCCGCCGATGTCGAACACCGTCAACTCGCCCACTTTGTCTATCGCATTGAACGTCCGCTTCAATTCGGCCCAATTGCCAAAGCGGTTCTTCTCAATCACCCGCCGCCAGCCCTGCAACGACTCATTCGCCGCTGGATGTTTGCTGGCGAAGGCGCGCAGCGCACTGTTGCTGATGATTTTCACGAGAGACAGTATATCTCATATTGAGATATATGCAAGCTGTTGCTTGTCGCTAGCGACAATCAATGCGCCTCGTCCCAGTTCGCTCCGCTGCCCAGTTCCGCCAAGAGCGGCACGGACAGCTTGGCGACGTTGGACATCAGCGGCGGCAGTGCTGACCGGACGGTGCTCAGTTCGTCGTCCGGCACTTCCAGCACGAGTTCGTCATGCACCTGCAGGATCAGGCGGGACTGCAGTCTTTCTTTATCGAGCCAGCCTTGCACGGCGATCATGGCGAGCTTGATGAGGTCGGCCGCCGTGCCCTGCATGGGGGCGTTGATGGCCGCGCGTTCGGCGCCCTGGCGGCGGGCGGCGTTGCTGGCGCGGATTTCGGGCAGCCAGAGGCGGCGGCCGAAGACGGTTTCGACGTAGCCGTGCTCGCGGGCAAACCCGCGCGTTTCTTCCATGTAGCGGGCGACGCCGGGATAGCGAGCGAAGTAGCGATCCATGTAGATCTGCGCGGCGGAGCGTTCGACATCGATCTGCTTGGCGAGGCCGAAGGCGCTCATGCCGTAGATCAGGCCGAAATTGATGGCCTTGGCGGCGCGGCGCTGCTCGTTGCTGACCTCGATGGGCGTGATGCCGAAGACCTCGGCGGCGGTGGCGCGGTGCACGTCTTCACCCTTGGCGAAGGCGTCGAGCAGGCCGGGGTCGTTCGACAGGTGCGCCATGATCCTGAGCTCGATCTGCGAATAGTCGGCGCTGACGAGACGGCGGCCCGGCGGTGCGATGAAGGCGGCGCGGATGCGGCGGCCCTCCATGGTGCGGATCGGGATGTTCTGCAGGTTGGGATCGCTTGAGGCGAGCCGGCCGGTGACGGCGACGGCTTGCGAATAGCTGGTATGCACGCGGCCGGTGGCGGGGTTCACCATCTTCGGCAATTTGTCGGTGTAGGTGTTCTTGAGCTTGGCCAGCGTGCGATGTTCGAGCAGGCACTTGGGCAGCGGGTAATCTTCGGCGAGTTTCGCCAGCACCTCC
>JAUSBB010000192.1 GCA_030652245.1 Rhodocyclaceae bacterium
GTCAATGAGCGCGGTTTCATTCCGGTCGATAGCCAGATGCGCAGCAACGTGCCGCATATTTTTGCGATCGGCGACATTGTCGGTCAGCCGATGCTGGCCCACAAGGCGGTGCACGAGGCGCATGTCGCCGCCGAAGTCGCCGCCGGGCAAAAGGCCCACTTCGATGCGACGGTCATTCCCAGTGTCGCTTATACCCATCCCGAAATCGCCTGGGTCGGCCTTACCGAAGCAGCGGCGCAAGCGGCGCAGCGCCCGGTCGAAGTGGCGAAATTCCCCTGGGCGGCCTCGGGCCGCGCCATCGCCAACGGCGCCGACTACGGCTTCACCAAACTGGTGTTCGATACGGAAACGCACCGCGTCGTCGGCGGCGCAATTGTCGGCCCCAATGCCGGCGACATGATCGGCGAGATTGCGCTGGCCATCGAGATGGGCGCCGACGCCATCGACATCGGCAAGACCATTCATCCGCATCCGACGCTGGGCGAGAGCATCGGCATGGCTGCGGAAGTGGCGCACGGCAGTTGCACGGATCTGCCGCCACAGCGCAAACGCTAACTTTTACGGAGGCAGCATGACCCAAGACGAACTCAAACAGGCGGTGGCCAAGGCAGCGGCCGACTATGTGGCGGCGAAAGTGCCGACCGGCAGCATCGTCGGGGTCGGCACCGGCTCGACGGCCAATTGTTTCATCGACGAACTGGCGAAGATCAAGGAGCGCATCGGCGCGACCGTCGCCAGTTCCGAGGCGACGAAGCAACGCCTCGAAGCCCACGGCATCAAGGTGCTTGACCTCAACGAAGTGAGCAGCATGCCCGTCTATGTCGATGGCGCCGACGAGATCACCGCTCGGCTGGAAATGGTCAAGGGCGGCGGCGGAGCGCTGACGCGCGAGAAGATCGTCGCGGCGGTGGCCGACCAATTCGTCTGCGTTTGCGATGCGAGCAAGCTGGTCGACACTCTGGGCAAGTTTCCCCTGCCGGTCGAAGTGATTCCGATGGCGCGTGAGTACGTGGCCCGCGAAATCGTCAAGCTGGGCGGTCAGCCGAAACTGCGCGCGGGTTTTACCACCGATAACGGCAACCTCATCCTCGATGTGCATGGCTTGCGGATCGGCGATCCGGCCGGTTTTGAAGCCACCTTGAACGGGATTGTCGGCGTCGTCACCAATGGCCTGTTCGCCCGGCGTGGCGCGGATCTGCTGCTGCTCGCCACGCCGACCGGCGTGAAGCAGATGACGTGCTGAAATAATTTCGTCATCAAGCCGCTTTAGACTGCACCGGATTCATTCAGGAGATCAGCGTCATGACGGAACATACCCTCAAGCAATTCGACACCGAGCTGCAGGAGCTGCGCGGCAAGGTGCTACGGCTAGGCGGCGTGGTCGAGCGCCAGATCACCCAGGCCATGACGGCGCTTGCCAACGCCGATCTGGCCTTGTGCGAGCAGGTGATCAGTACCGACCATGAAGTCAACCGGCTGGAAGTCGAGATCGACGAGGACTGCGTGCATATCATCGCCAAGCGGCAGCCGGCGGCGCGCGACTTGCGCATGATCATGACGGTGATCAAGACGATTACCGACCTCGAACGCATCGGCGACGAGGCCAAGAAGATCGCCAAGAAGACGCGCGCCATGTATTCCGGCGACCTGACCTATGTGCCGCGCATCGAGTTGCGGCATTCCGCCGACACCGTGGTTTCAATGCTGCGCCAGTCGCTCGACGCCTTTGCCCGTGACGATTGCTCGGTGGCCGCCGAAGTCGCGCGGCGCGACAAGGAGGTCAACGCCGAATTCAAGGCGGGGATGCGGCAACTGATCACCTTCATGATGGAAGATCCGCGCACCATCTCACGCGCGCTGGAACTGCTGTTCATCGCCAAGTCGATCGAACGCATCGGCGACCATGCCAAGAACATTTCGGAGTACGTGGTCTACATGGAAAAAGGCCGCGATGTCCGCCATCTCGGCCTGGCCGGACTAGAGCGAGAAATGCTGAAAGATTAGCCGCGTGGCGGCACGAAGCCGCCCACCTGATCGGCGCCGCCGCCAAAAAAATGTTTCTCGACCTGCTCGGCAAGATACTTGCGGTGCTGGGCATCCGCCAGGTTCAGGCGATTCTCGTTGATGAGCATGGTTTGCAGGCGGATCCACTGCTGCCAGGACTCTTTCGAGACATTTTCGAAAATCCGCTTGCCCAGTTCGCCGGGCATCGGGGGAAAGTCGAGGCCGTCCGCTGCCCGGCCGAGCTTCACGCAATTGACCATTCGTGCCATATTGAAACCCTTCAGTCTATAAAAATGGGATTTTACAGGGACTTGACGAAGACCTTGGAGCGTCGCTGAAAGTTGTAGAGTTCGCGCCGCGCCTTGGGCAAGGCATCCAGCCCGGCCTCGACAAAACCACGCTCGGTGAACCAGTGCGCGGCGCGCGTGGTCAGCACGCACAGGCGCTTGATCTTCTGCTTCCTGGCGAGCCCTTCCAGGTGGCGGCGCAACTGATCGCCAAAACCGGCGCGCTGGTATTCGGGCATCACGACGAGACAGGCGAGTTCGGCCGCCGCCGGCTCGCCGGCGACGCGCGGCAGCGGGTAGAGCGCGGCGCAACCCACTACCACGCCATCATGGTCGAGCAGGGTGAAGCGGGAAATTTCCATTTCCAGCCGTTCGCGCCCGCGCTTGACCAGGGTGCCGTCCGCTTCCAGCGGGGCGATCAGCGCCAGCACGGCGCCGACGTCGTCCGGCGTCGCTTCGCGCAGGCGTGCCAGCGGCGCGCGGGTCATCACGGTGCCGACGCCGTCGCGCGTGAACAATTCCATCAGCATGGCGCCGTCGAGTCCGCGGTCGAGAAAATGCACGCGGCCGACGCCGTTGCGACAGGCGCGCATGGCGCCGGGCAGCACCCGGGCCACCTCGGGCGCCTGCTTGACTTTCCTGACGAGCAGTTGCTCGGCTTCCTCGACGGTTAGCGCGTCGAGGTGCTGCCCCTTCTTATCAACCAGCCCCGCCGCGTCGCAAAGAAAAATCAGCTTGTCGGCCTTGATGGCGACGGCAACCGCCTCGGCGACTTCTTCCCAGGCGAGATTGAAAATGTCGCCGGAAGGCGAGGCGGCGATCGGCGTGATCAGCACGACGTTTTCCTGCGCCAGATCGGCGCGAATTTCATCCGCCTCGACCTTGCGTACCGCGCCCGCATACTGCATGTCGACGCCGTCCAGCACGCCGACCGGCTTGGCTGAAATGAAGTTGCCGCCGGTGACGCGCAAAAAAGCGCCCGCCAGCGGGGTGTTGGGCAGCCCTTGCGACAACAGCGCCTCGATTTCGATGCGCGTGACACCCCATGCCCGCTTGACGGATTCGAGCGCCGCGGCGTCGGTGACGCGCAGGCCCTTGTGGAAGCGCGGCTTCAATCCCCGGCTCCGCATTTCGGCGTCGATCTGTGGGCGGGCGCCATGCACCAGTACCAGTTGGATGCCCATGCTGTCGAGCAAGGCGATGTCGTGAATCAGTGCCTGGGCGACGCCGGTCTGCAGGACTTCGCCGCCGAAGGCGATGACAAAGGCGCGGCCGCGAAAGGCGTGGATATAAGGCGCGGCCTGGCGTACCCAGGCCACCAGCCGCGCATCGGTCAAGGCATTGTTTGCAGGTTCTGCCATGCTTCAGCCCTTCTTCTGCCGACCTTTGCCCTTGGCCGGGACGGCCGCGGGTGTCGTGGCATCGAGCGCGGCTTCCAGGCGTTCGCAGATGGTGCGGATCACCTTGACACGGGCATAACCCTTGTCGTTGGCCTCGACCAGCGTCCACGGCGCCAGGCCGGAGCTGGTGCGGTCGACCAGGTCGCAGACGGCTTGGTGATAGGCATCCCACTTTTCGCGGTTGCGCCAGTCTTCGTCGGTGAGTTTGAAGCGCTTGAACTCGATTTTTTCGCGTTCCTTGAAGCGGCGCAGTTGCTCGTCCTTGCTGACCTGCAGCCAGAACTTGATGATGATCGCGCCGGCTTCGGAGAGCTCGTGCTCGAAGTCGTTGATCTCGGTGTAGGCGCGCAGCCAGTCGGCCTCGGCGCAGAAACCCTCGACGCGTTCGACCAGCACGCGGCCATACCAGGAACGGTCGAAGATCGTGAAGCGGCCGACGCGCGGCACATGCCGCCAGAAGCGCCACATGTAGGGCTGGGCGCGTTCTTCCTCGGTGGGCGCGGCGATCGGCACGATCTGGTAGTTGCGGGCGTCCATCGACGCGGTGACGCGCCGGATGGCGCCACCCTTGCCGGCGGCGTCGGAACCCTCGAACACGCAGATCACCGAATGCTGCTTGAAGCGTGGATCGCGCACCAGTTCGGAAAGCCGCCCCTGCCACTTGGCGAGCTGGTTGTCATATTGTTTCTTGGTCAGCGCGTGGGCAAGGTCGAGTTCGGAGATGACATCGCGGCCGTCGATGTTCGGCAGGATCGGCGGCGCCACCGGCGTTACCTGCCGGTCGGGATCGGCGAGGCGCTGGCGGATG
>JAUSBB010000194.1 GCA_030652245.1 Rhodocyclaceae bacterium
GGCAAGGCCGGGCAGCAGCAGGAATATCAGCAGCAGGCCGCGCATCACATTTCCTCCCGCAGGATGACCATGCGCCCCGTCTGGGTGCGCAGCGGCGCGTCCAGCTCAAGCAGAAAACGGTCGCGGCGCGCCTGCCGGCTCTGCAGATAGGGGCGAATCTGGAACAGGGCGAGGCGCCCCGCCACGAAGCCGAACTCCACGTCCGCCGGGACGCTCTGCCCCGTCTCGTCCCGCTGGGGGAAGCGCTCCGGCAGCTCCCGGCCCAGCCGCCGCAACTGCTCGATTTCGGCCGACGCCAGCACCGGCCGGCCAGAAACCGGCCGCTTCTCAAGGCCGCCACCGGCGACCAGAACGCTCCGGGTGGCGGCGCTGGCCTCGGCCAGCAGCCGCACCTCGCCTGTTTCGGCGGCGATGAGCAGCTCCTCTGCCGCCTGCCCGGAGACGGCCCCGCCCACCCCCTCGTTCGCCGCCACCGTGTAGCCGTCGGCGCTGCCGCTTATCAGGTCCAGGGTCACCATCACCCCCGATTTATCCACCGGCATCGCGCGTTGCAGCAGAACCGAAACATAGACGTGCTCGGGAGCGTCCATGCGCATCTGCCGCCAGGCGAAGGCACGTTCCGCGAAGGGCGAGGCCCACACGCGCAGGATCGCCGCAACGACTTGGTCCAGCCCCGCCACATTGGGCACGGTGAGGTTGAGCCCCGCTCCGCTGAATCCGGGCAGATCCTCCACGTTGGTGTCGCTGCGCACAAAGACGGCATAGCTGCCGTCCGGGCCGAAGCGCTCCTGCATGGCCTGGCCCAAGGCCGCGCGGAATTTCGCCCCGGGATCGGCCGTCGCTATCCAGGCCCGCAGCCGTTCCCGCAGCCGCCTGGCCTCGACCGCCCGCTGCGGGACGGACAGGCCGTTGATGCGCTGGTACTCGGCGCGCAGCCAGGCATGAGCGCTCGTCCCCGTTCCCGGCATGGCTTGTTCAAGGAAGGCACGGAAGGCGCCGAAGGGAATGACCAGCCCGTCGGCCACCGCCGCCGGGTAGAGGTGCTTCAGCTCGCCCAGCCTGGCCGCCTTCGGCCCGGCGATACGCCCGGCGTCGTCCGCCCGCAGTTCGCCGAGGGGAATGGGATCGCGGCGCGCGAGGTCCAGCTTGGCGAGATTCGGGTGGATGCGCTCCGCTGCCCGCTCGGCCTGGCCGCGCTCTACCTGGCCAAAAACCGTCTCCCAGCGCTGGCCGTCCGCGGCGATCAGCACCCGCCCGCCCGGGCTCACGGCCATGACGATGGGCCGCCCCGCCATCGCCCGCAGGCGCGGCACCAGCCCGGCATCCACCACCACGTTGGGGATGCCGAGATTGCTGGCAAGCAACTGCACATGGGAAAGGATGTTGCCGGCCTCCAGGGTGAGGATGCCGGCCACGGGCGGGAGACTCTCTGTCGTTTCGCGCAGCAGATAGATGCCGTCCGGCCGGGGAGCGGTGGCATCCAGGCGCAGGATGCCCCGGGCCAGGCCCGGATTGAGGGCGCGCAGCCCCGCCCCTACCGCTTGGCCGAAGACTTCGTGCTCGATCCCGGCCAGGCTGTTGGCCTCCTGCAGCAGACCGTCCAGCAAGGCCGAATAGATCAGCAGCGGGCTTGCCCGCAGGCGGTCGGGTATGAACTGAGATGCCAGAGGTTCGATGCGGGCGAGCCCCGTCACCGCCTCGGCGAAGTGGAAGGCGAGCTCGCGCCCGGCCCAGGCGGGCACCCGCGCCAGATAGCCGAGTTCGGCGCGGTAGCGCTCCAGGGGCAGGCTCGGCACGGCCAGGCGGCCGAGCGCCTGCCGCGTCGCCTGCCGCTCCCGGGAGGTGAGCAGGCCCACGCCGTAGAGGGCCTCGGCGGCACTGCCCAGCAGATCGAGCCGCTCGCCACGGCGAGCCCGGGGCAGGTCGGTGAGCAACCCCCGGCCCGTGGCGAAAGCTGTGGCCTCGACATCCAGGCTGAGCCGCAGCGCCGCCATGCGCAACTTTGGCGGCAATTCCGGCAGGGCCGCGCGCAGCTCCGCCAGGAGCGCCGCGCTGGCGGCGAAGCGCTGCGCGGGCGATAGTGAGGCTTCAAGCTCCAGGGCAAAGCGCCGCAGTTGGCTGGCAAGGGGATGCTTGTCGAGGCGTCCGGCCAGTTCATTCAGCTGCAGCCTCATGTCGCGGATGGCGAAGAGCGCTTCGATGGCCAAGGCAAGCTGCTCGAACTCGGGCTCGCCGCGCCCCTGCCGGCGGGCATAGGCCCGCACCCGCTCGGCGTCGGCGGCATCCGGCTGGGAGTGGAGCTTGTTGCGCAGCGACGCGAAGCCGGCATCCAGAGTGGCGAGGCTGGAGGAGAGTTCGTGGGAGCGCGTCACCGTCGCGCCATTCCGCGCCAGCGGCAGCAGCAGCGCCGCCTGGCGCAGCAGCAGAAAGTCCCGCTCCCCTTGCTGGCGGGCGGCCAGTGCGGTCAGAATAGCCTCCGCGGCGGCGATCTCGTCCTCCACCTGGAAGGCCCCCCGGTAGTAGCGCGCCCGCCGCAGGATCCAGCCGTTGTCCGCCGCCACCAGATAACGTTCCAGCAGGATGGCCTGCAGCGCCGGGCGACCCTGTGTGGCGGCCAGGGCCTCGGGATCGGTGGCGGCCAGCACGTTGCCCACCAGGAAGCCGGCTTCCCGGAGCGCGCGGGCGCGTTCGCCGAGCCTGCCGTGCTGGATGCCGCCGCCACGGTTTGCGCAGGCATGGGCTTCGGGGGGCAGCACCGCTCCGTCCTTGCAGAACCAGTAGATCCCGTCGAAAGGGCCCTTGGGGTCGGTCTTCATCCCGGCGAGCCAACGGGCCATCTCCGCGGTGTCGGGGGGCGCGGCGGCTGCAGCGAGAGACGCCCACGCGAGGAAGAGGACAGTCAACAACCTCCTTGTCACGGCAAGGATTGCGCATGTGAAGGTAGCGGCGCGTCTTTCGCGGTTCATGACTGCTCCACCAAGGGGGCTAGTGGCCAGCAACTCCGGCCTTAAACAAAGTGTATGCCCAATCCTGCCAGTGGCAAGCCCGCTGGGGGCACGCCGCCCATGTTGGCGGCGAGACGGCTGACGCCGTCCCGCCAGCGCCGACTTTTGCGGATTTTGCGGGTAGACGCTCGCGGGCCAAAAAAGCGATAATCCGACCTCTTTTACCGGCTTTCATGGTGCCAGACAGCATCGGGGGCCAGGGTCAACCCGTTTCCCAACACGCAGAGAGTTCAACATGGCAGCAGTAGCAACAATAGCACCCGCGCCGAGCCAGTCCCGGCTCCTGCTTTCCGGCAACGAAGCCGTCGCCCGTGCAGTCTGGGAGTCCGGTTGCAAGGTGGCCGCTGCCTATCCTGGCACGCCCTCGACCGAGATTCTCGAAGCCCTGTGCACCTACCCGGACATCTACACCGAGTGGGCGGTGAATGAAAAAGTATCCATGGAGGTCGCGCTGGGTGCCTCGATGATGGGCGCGCGCTCCTTCTGCGCAATGAAGCACGTCGGCCTCAACGTCGCCGCCGACCCCCTGATGACGCTGACCTTGACCGGCACGGTCGGCGGAATGGTGATCGCCGTCGCCGACGACGTTGGCATGGCCTCGTCGCAGAACGAGCAGGACTCGCGCTTCTACGCCCGCTTCGCCCATCTGCCGATGTTCGAGCCGGCCGATTCGCAGGAAGCCTACGACATGGTGCTGGCCGCGTTCGAGCTGTCGGAACAACATCAAATCCCCGTGTTCGTGCGCATGACGGCGCGCATCTGCCACGTCAAGTGCGTCGCCAGCGTCGGCGAGCGCGTGGCGCGCGAACCCTCCGGCTTTGTCAAGAACGCCGAGCGCTGGGTGATGGTGCCGGCCCACGCCAAGCGCCGCATTCCGCTGATGTTCGAGCGCGACATGGTGCTGCGCGAGGTTTCCGAACACTCGCCGCTGAACGTGCTCGAAGCGGGCAAGGATCGCCCCGATAAACAAGTGGGCTTCGTCACCAGCGGGCCGGCCTACATGCATGTGCGCGAAGCCTTTCCGGATGCGCCGGTGCTCAAGCTGGGCATGAGCCATCCCCTGCCGCTGGACATGATCAAAGCACTGGCCGCCAAGGTCGATATCCTGGTCGTCGTCGAGGAAGTGGAACCGATTGTCGAAAACGAGATTCGCGCCGCCGGCATTGCCGTGCATGGCAAGGACATCCTGCCGAAGATCGGCGAACTGGCCCCCGAGATACTGACCCCGGCGATCAACCGGCTGCTGAACAACGAACCGGCGCCGCCGGCCGCCCCCGCGCCGGCGGTGTTCCCCCGCCCGCCCACGCTGTGCGCCTCCTGCCCGCACATGGGCATCTACTACACCCTGTCGCAACTGAAGAACATCATCGTCGCCGGCGACATCGGCTGCTACACGCTCGGCGCCGGCCACCCCTGGAATGCGCTCGACACGACGATCTGCATGGGCGCGGCGATTACCGTCGCGCATGGCATGGACAAGGGCCGCGGCGCGATCGACAAGGACAAGAAAATCCTCGCCGTGATGGGCGATTCGACCTTCATGCACATGGGCATGCAGGGTCTGCTCGACGCGACCTACAACAACAGCAACATCACCTTCCTGCTGCTCGACAACGGCACGGTGGGCATGACCGGCGGCCAGAACACACCCGCCAACGGCCTCGACATTCGCGGCAACCCGGCGCCGCGCATCGACTTCCGCAAGCTGGTCGAGGCCCTGGGTGTCAAGCCCGAGCGGGTGCGCGAGGTCGACCCCTACGAGATGCCCAAGCTGTTCAAGGTGATCCGCGAGGAGACCAAGATCGAAGCGGTTTCCGTCATCATCGGTTACCGGCCCTGCGTGCTCACCGACGAATTCAAGCCGGCGCGCGCCTACCACGTCGACGAAGAAAAGTGCACCGGCTGCGGCAACTGCATCGATGTCGGCTGCCCGGCGATTCATGTCACGCGCCGCGAAAAAGCGATCAAACCCTCCGGCAAGGAGGTCGAACTCGCCTTCGTGCGCATCGACCCGATCGCCTGCACCGGCTGTGGCATGTGCCTCCAGCCCTGCGCGCCGGATGCCATCATGCAGGTCGAAGGGCCGCGCATCGTGGCCAGGCTGCGCCCGGTCTAAGGAAATATTATGCAAAATGAAATTACCAATATTCTCGTCTGCGGCATTGGCGGTCAGGGTGTCATGACCGCCACCGAAATCCTCGCCGAGGCGGCCATCGCCGAAGGCCACGATGCGAAAAAAACCGAAGTCGCCGGCATGGCCCAACGCGGCGGCGTGGTGACCTCGCATCTGCGCTTCGGCCCCAAGGTACTCTCCCCGCAGATCGCGCCGGGCACGGTGCACGTGCTGCTCGGCTTCGAAGCCGCCGAGGCGCTGCGCTGGTCGGCCTACCTGCGGCCGGACGGCCTGGCGCTGGTGAATGACTCGCGGCTGGTGCCGCCGGTGGTCGAGATCGGCCTGTACGACTATCCGGCAGATCCGATCGGCGATATGCGCGCCGCCGGCATCCGCACCGTGAGCTTCGACGCCGCCACCATCGCCAGCAATCTCGGCGACCTGCGCCTCGGCAACACCGTCATGCTCGGCGCCATCGCCGACCACCTGCCGTTTTCCGCCGACGTGCTGCTGCGTTGCATCGAGGCGCGCTTCGCCAGAAAGGGCGCGGCCATCGTCGAACTGAACCGCCGCGCCTTCGCCGCCGGCCGTGCCGCCGCGGCCACCCACACAAAGGAAGAGGTAACCGCATGACAGCGAAAATCATCGACGGCAAGGCACTGGCGGAAACCCTGCGCGCCGAACTGGCGGAAAAGGCCGCCGCCCTCAAGGCCACGCAGGGCATCACGCCCTGCCTGGCGGTGATCCTCGTCGGCGAAGACCCCGCCTCGGCCGTCTATGTGAAGAACAAGGTCGCGGCCTGCGAAAAGGCCGGCTTCCGCTCGATCAAGGAAACCTACCCGGCCAATGTCGAGCCGATGGTCGTGCTCGGCAAGATCGCCGCGCTGAACGCCGACCCGAGCGTGCATGGCATTCTGGTGCAACTGCCGCTGCCCAAGCAGTTCGATGCCGAGGCCGTGCTCGAAGCCATCTCGCCCGAGAAGGATGTCGATGGTTTCCATGTCGAAAACGTCGGCGCGCTGATGCAGGGCAATCCGCGCTTCGTTCCCTGCACGCCCTACGGCGTAATGCAGATGCTGAAGACCGAAAACGTGCCGCTGAAAGGCGCCGAAGCCGTCATCGTCGGCCGCAGCAACATCGTCGGCAAGCCAATGGCGATGCTGCTCCTGGCCGAAAGCTGCACGGTGACGATCTGCCATTCGCGCACCAAGGACCTGGCCTTTCACACCCGCCGCGCCGACATCCTGGTCGCCGCCGTCGGCCAGCCGAAGATGATCACGGGCGACATGATCAAACCCGGCGCGACCGTGATCGATGTCGGCATCAATCGCACGCCCGAAGGCAAGCTCTGCGGCGACGTCGATTTCGAGTCGGCCAAGGAAGTCGCGGGACTCATCACCCCGGTGCCCGGCGGCGTCGGCCCGATGACCATCACCATGCTGCTCGCCAATACCCTCGAAGCGGCCGAGAGGACGCTGGGATGAGCAATTCGCACCCGCTGGTTGGCATCGTCATGGGTTCGGATTCGGACTGGCCGATCATGCAGGCCGCGGCGCGCATCCTTGAAGAATTCGGCGTGCCCTACGAGGCGAAAGTGGTCTCCGCCCATCGCACACCCGATCTGCTCTACGACTACGCCGCCGTGGCCAGCGAACGCGACCTCAAGGCCATCATCGCCGGCGCAGGCGGCGCGGCTCACCTGCCAGGCATGCTGGCCGCCAAGACCATCGTGCCGGTGTTGGGCGTGCCGGTGCCGTCCAAACACCTCAACGGCCTCGATTCGCTGCTGTCCATCGTGCAGATGCCCAAGGGCGTACCGGTCGCCACCTTCGCCATCGGCGAAGCCGGCGCGGCCAATGCGGCGCTGACCGCCGTCGCCATCATCGCGACCTGCAACGACAAGCGCGGCCGCGACCTGGCGAAGAAGCTCGACGAATTCCGCGCGCGCCAGAGCGAAAAAGTGCTGGCGATGGAACTCAAATTGCCGTGATTCTCCCCCCCGCCACACTGGGCATGCTCGGCGGCGGCCAACTCGGCCGCTTCTTTGTCATGGCCGCGCATGAACTCGGCTACCGCGTCGTCGTGCATGACCCCGACCCGGGGAGCCCCGCCGGCCGCATCGCCGACGAACACCTCGTCGCCGCCTACGACGACCTCGCGGCGCAGGAACGCCTCATCGGCCAGTGTGCCGCGGTGACCACCGAATTCGAAAACGTGCCGGCCGACACCCTGGCCTATTTGTCGAAATTCCTCACCGTACGGCCTTCCGCTTCCGCCGTCCGCACCTGCCAGAATCGCGGCGAGGAAAAGGCTTTCCTTAAGCGGCACGGTTTTCCGCATGCGCCCTACGCCGACATTCGCAGCGCGGATGATTTGCAGAACGCCAACGCCGGCCTGTTTCCAGGCATCCTCAAGGTGGCGCGCTTCGGTTATGACGGCAAGGGCCAGGCGCGCGTCGATAGCCGCGAAGAAGCGCTGGTCGCCTGGGGCCAACTGCGCCAGGAAGTTTGCGTGTTGGAGCAGCAGCTCAAGCTCGATTACGAAGTCTCGGTCGTGCTGGCAAGGGATGAATCCGGCCAGGTAAAGTGCTTCCCGACTGCCGAGAACAGCCATCGCCGCGGCATCCTCGACGTTTCCATCGTGCCGGCGCGCACCTCGGGTTGCCTCGCCGGCAATGCCGAGGAAATCGCCGAGGGCATTGCGCAAAAGATGGACTACATCGGCACCCTCGGCGTCGAGTTCTTTGTCGTGCATGGCCAGTTGCTTGTCAATGAAATGGCGCCACGCCCGCACAACTCCGGCCACTCCACGCTCGACGCCTGCGTCACCAGCCAGTACGAGCAGCAGGTGCGCGCGCTGTGCGGCCTGCCGCTGGGCGAGGCACGCGCGCATTCGGCGGCGGTAATGGTCAATTTGCTGGGCGACCTCTGGTATCTCGACGACAAGCACCACGCGCGCGAACCGAACTGGGCGCAACTCCTGGCCATCCCGAACCTCAAGCTGCATCTCTACGGCAAACACCACCCCCGTCCCGGCCGCAAGATGGGCCACTTCACCGTGATCGGCGCCGACCCGCTGGAAGTTCAAAAGTCGGCGCTGGAGGGACGGCGCCTGATCGGCATCGCCGATGAATGACATCCAGCGCGCAGTCGAACTGCTGCGCGCGGGCGAACTGGTCGCCTTTCCCACCGAAACCGTCTATGGGCTGGGCGCCGATGCGCGCAACCCGGCTGCCGTGGCGAAAATCTTCGCCGCCAAGGGACGCCCCGCCGATCACCCGCTGATCGTCCATATTCCCGATGCGACGCACCTCGACCGCTGGGCGCGTGACATCTCGCCGGCGGCACGCGCGCTGGCGGAGAAATTCTGGCCCGGCCCGCTGACGCTGATTCTCAAACGCCAGCCCGCTGTCCTCGACGCCATCACCGGCGGCCAGGATACCGTCGGCCTGCGCATCCCGAACCATCCGGTCGCGCTGGAACTGCTCAAGGCTTTTGATGGCGGCATTGCCGCCCCCTCGGCCAACCGCTTCGGCCGCATCAGTCCGACCACTGCCCAACATGTGCGCGACGATCTCGGCGATGCCGTTGCCATGATCCTCGACGGCGGCCCCTGCGCGGTCGGCATCGAATCCACCATCGTCGACATGTCCGGGCCGCGCACCACGGTGCTGCGTCCCGGCATGCTGTCCGCCTACGAGATCGGCCACTTTCTCGGCCGCATGCCGGCGGAAGCGACGGGCGCGAGCCCGGTCAGGACGCCCGGCACGCTCGAAGCCCACTACGCCCCAGAGACGCCGCTCCTGGTCATGCCCAACGACAGCCTGCCCATCGTCCTGCGCGACGCCCTCGTCAAGCAGGAGCGCGTGGCCGTGCTGGCCACCTTTCCCGCGCCATTCGCCCACCCGTTGATAGAGTGGCAGGTCGCCCCCGCCGACCCGGCGGGTTTCGCCCACGATCTCTACGCCAATTTGCGCCTGCTTGATTCTCTCGGTTGCGTCCGCATCTTTGTCGAGAAGCCCGTGGGCCAGCCCTGGCAAGCCATCGCCGACCGGCTGCAGCGCGCCGCCGCCGGCTCCAGCGTAAAATCAGCCCACCCCGCAAACCAAAAAGAGGAGACAAGACAATGATGGCCACCATTCGCAAGGAAATTCCCGCCCCGCAACCCCTCGCCACCTTCAAGGCGCCACCGGGCACGGGATTCATCGAGCCCAGCACCTTCACCCTGGTGTGCGCCGAATCCCCCGCGCTCGCCGTGATGACCGACCTCAAGCAGGTGACCGTCGCCACCATCGGCCCCGACGCCACGCTGACGCAGGCGACCCAGACCATGATTTCGCGCGGCGTGCGGCTCCTGCTGGTGGTCGATCGTGACGAGAACGTGCTGGGACTGGTCACCTCGCGCGACACCCAGGGCGAAAAACCCATCAAGCTGATCAAGGCGCAAGGCGGCAAGCACAGCGAACTGCTCGTCAGCGACCTGATGTGCCCGCGCGACGACATCGACCTGATGTCGATCTCCGACGTGCTGCACGCCACGGTCGGCGACATCGTCGCCACCCTCAAGCAGTTGAAGCGCCAGCACGCGCTGGTCGGCGAACGCAACCCGCTCACCAAGCAAACCCGCATTCGCGGCATCTTCTCGGCCACCCAGATCGGCCGTCAATTGGGCGCCGCCGTGCAGACCTTCGAGGTCAGCACCACCTTCTCGGAAATCGAAGGTCTGCTCGCGCAAGACAACAACTAAGCCAAACTCATCTCCCGGCGCAGGCCGGGGGTACAAAAGTCGGCGCTGGCGGGACGGCGCCGACTATCTCAGGGATGCATTCAGCGCATCCAGCGCCGCGTTACCCGGACAAAGATAGGCGTCACCGAGTTGGTTCAGCGGCTTCTCGACCGTGTTCAGGTGCGCGTGCATCGATTCGGCGGTGCTATCGACAAAGAGCAGGCCGGTGACGATTTCGCCCAGGGCGTGACGTTCCTGCAGGTGGTTCATGGCGCCAACCCGATCGGAAGGGTCGTAGTCCGTTTTCAACTTGCGCAGCAGCAGGACCGAGCCGTCGTGCTGCACGACCCGGCGCAATTCGCCGGGCGCGTAGGCGGCTTCGACCGGGTCGCGCGGCAGGATGAAGTCGAGCCGGTTGACCGCGTCGTTGTGTTCGCGCACATAGTCGTAGCTCTTGGTCGATACGGCGTGGTTGTTGAAGTTCACGCTGGGGCTGATGACATCGATGAAGGCCGGGCCGCGATGGCGCAGCGCGCCCTTGATCAGCGGGATCAACTGTGCCTTGTCGCCCGAAAAACCGCGCGCCACATAGGTTGCGCCGAGTTGCAGGGCCAGCGCGACGAGGTCGATCGGGCTGTCGCTATTCACCACGCCGCGCTTGTTTTTCGAGCCCCTGTCGGCGGTGGCTGAGAACTGGCCCTTGGTGAGGCCATAGACGCCGTTGTTCTCGACGATGTAGGTCATGTTCACGCCGCGGCGCATGGCGTGGGCGAATTGGCCGATGCCGATGGAGGCCGAGTCGCCGTCGCCCGAAACGCCCAGGTAGATGAGGTCGCGATTGGCCAGCGCGGCCCCGGTCAGCACCGAGGGCATGCGGCCGTGGGTGGTGTTGAAACCGTGCGAGTTGCCGAGAAAGTAATCGGGGGTTTTCGACGAGCAGCCGATGCCGGAAAGCTTGGCCACCCGATGCGGCTGGATGTCGAGATCGAAGCAGGCCTGGACCACGGCGGCGCTGATCGAGTCGTGGCCGCAACCGGCGCACAGGCTGGAGATCGCGCCTTCATAGTCGCGGCGCGTGTAGCCCAGCGCGTTCTTCGGCGTATCCGGGCGCAGCAGTTTGGGTTTGGCGAAATAGGTCATGGGGCCACCTTGGGCAGCGGGGGTGCTTGGCGTGCTTCGAGCGCGGCGGTGATGCGGCCGGCAATGAAGCGGGCGGTGATCGGCGTGCCGTCGTAATGCAGGACGCGCAGCAGTTTCTTCGGATCGGCTTCGGCTTCGGTGAGCAGCAACATGCGCAGTTGTCCGCTCTCGTTTTGCTCGACCACGAACACGACATCGTGATCGGCGATGAAGTCGCTGACGGCGTCGGCAAAGGGGAAGGCGCGCACCCGCAGCAGGTCGACGTGGATGCCTTGCGCGGCGAGCTGGGCGCAGGCCTCGGCCATCGCCGGACTGGTCGAACCATAGTAGATCGCGCCATGGCGGGTCGGCTGCGCGGCGCGCTTGATCACCGGCGCGGGCAGCAGCTTTTTCGCTGTCTCGAATTTGCGCCGCAGCCGCTCCATGTTGTAGACGTAGTCGGTGCCCGCCTCGCTGTATTTGGCGTAGGCGTTGCGCGTCGTGCCACGGCTGAAAAAGGCGCCCTTGGTCGGGTGCGTGCCGGGAATGGTGCGCCAGGGTATGCCGTCGCCATCGACGTCGAGATAGCGGCCGAAGTTCTTGCCCGCCGCCAGGTCGGCCGCGCTCATCACCTTGCCGCGATCGTAGCGGCGCTGGTCGTCCCAGGCAAAGGGCTGGCACAGGCTGTCGTTCATGCCGATGTCAAGATCGAGGAGGACGAACACCGGCGTTTGCAGCCGCTCGGCCAGGTCGAAGGCCTGGGCACCGAGGGTGAAGCATTCGTGGGGATCTTCGGGAAACAGCATGACGTGCTTGGTGTCGCCGTGCGAGGCATAGGCGCAGGAGAGCAGGTCCGACTGCTGGGTGCGCGTCGGCATGCCGGTGGACGGGCCGCCGCGCTGCACGTCGAAGACCACCACCGGCACTTCGGCGAAGTAGGCCAGGCCGAAAAATTCCTGCATCAGCGAAATACCGGGGCCGGAGGTGGCCGTGAAGGCGCGGGCGCCATTCCACGCGGCGCCGATCACCATGCCGATCGAGGCCAGTTCGTCCTCGGCCTGCACAATGGCATAGCGCGCCTTGCCGTTGTCGGGGTCGGTGCGGTACTTGCGGCAATAGCCGGTGAAGGCTTCGACCACCGGCGTCGATGGCGTGATCGGGTACCAGGCGGCGACCGTGGCGCCGCCATACACGGCGCCCAGTCCGCAGGCGTTGTTGCCGTTGATGAAGATCTTGTCCCCGACGCCGTTCGCGCGCTCGACGCGCAGGCCGAGGGGACAGGGCAGGTCGTCCCGCGCCGCGTCGTAACCGATCTTCAGCGCATTGACATTGGCATCGAGCAGCTTGTCCTTGCCGCGATACTGCTCGGCGAGCAGGGTTTCCACCACCGCGAACTCCATGTCGAGCAGCGCGGTGAGCGCGCCCACGTACATGATGTTCTTGAACAACTGGCGCTGGCGCGGATCGGTGTAGGCGCGGTTGCACAGCTCGGTGAGCGGCAGGCCCAGCACCACCACGTCGCCGCGAAAGCGCGAGCGCGGCAGCGTCTTGGTCGAGTCGTAGAGCAGATAGCCGCCGGGCGCGATCTCGGCGATGTCGCGATCCCAGGTCTGCGGATTCATCGCCACCATCAGGTCGCAACCGCCGCGCCGACCGAGCCAGCCCGCGCCCGAAACGCGCATTTCATACCAGGTCGGCATGCCCTGGATGTTGGAAGGAAAAATGTTGCGCGGCGCGATCGGCACGCCCATGCGCATCACCGCGCGCGCGAACAGTTCGTTGGCCGAAGCCGAGCCCGAGCCATTGACGTTGGCGAACTTGATGACGAAATCGTTGCAACTGTGGAGCGACTGGGCGGTCATGTTCTGCGCGCCTCCGTTCCGGCCGTGGCGGATTGCAGGAAATATTTGCGCATGTCCCAGGCGCCGGTCGGACAACGCTCGGCGCACATGCCGCAATGCAGGCAGATGTTCTCGTCCTTGACCATCACCCGCCCGGTCTTCAGCGCGCCCGACACATACAGCGCCTGAGCGCGATTTTTGGCCGGCGCCTTCAGCCGGCCGCGCAGTTCATCTTCCTCTCCATTGGCGGTGAAACTGATGCATTCGGTCGGGCAGATATCGGCGCAGGCATCGCACTCGATGCAGGCCGGGTCGGTGAATACCGTGGCGATGTCGCAATTCAGGCAGCGATCGGCCTCGGCACAGGCGAGGAAGGGATCGAAGCCAATTTCAAGTTCGAGCTTGATGTCGAGCAGCGTCATTTCGCGCGCCTTGGTCGGCACCTGCTTGCGGGTTTCCTCGGAGACGTTGTTGTCATAACTCCATTCGTGGATGCCCATTTTCTGGCTGACCAGCGTGGTGAGCGGCGGTGGCCGCTTCTGCAGGTCGCGGCCGCGGCAGTAGCGGTCGATGGAAATCGCGGCGGCATGGCCATGGGCCACGGCGGTAATGATGTTCTTCGGCCCGAATGCCGCGTCGCCGCCAAAAAACACCTGCGGCAGCGAGGATTGCAGCGTAACGGGATCGAGCACCGGCAGGCCCCATTTATCGAATTCGAGACCGATGTCCCGCTCGATCCAGGGAAAGGCGTTCTCCTGGCCGATGGCCACCAGCACCTCGTCGCATTCCATCAATTCGTCCGGCTCGCCGGTCGGGATCAGGCTGCGCCGCCCCCGGGCGTCGTATTCGGCGCGCATCTTCTCGAATAGCACGCCGGTGAGCTTGCCGTTGTCATGCTTGAATTCCTTGGGCGCCAGCATGTTGAAAATCGGGATGCCCTCGTTGATCGCATCTTCCTTTTCCCAGGGCGATGCCTTCATTTCATCAAAGCCCGAGCGCACCACCACCTTGACGTCCGCGCCGCCCATGCGCCGCGCCGAGCGGCAGCAGTCCATCGCCGTGTTGCCGCCGCCGAGCACGATGACGCGCTTCTCTGTCTTGGTCGTGTGGCCGAAGGACACATTGGCCAGCCAGTCGATGCCGATATGGATATGCGCGCCGGCTTCCTGGCGCCCCGGCACATGGGCCTCGCGCCCGCGCGGCGCGCCGGTGCCGACAAACAACGCGTCCCAGCCTTCCGCCAGCACCTCGCGCAAACTGCCCACCCAGTGCTCGTAGTGCATGGCGACACCGAAGTCCGTGATGTAGGCGCACTCCTCGTCGAGCACGCTGTCGGGCAGGCGGAACTTGGGAATCTGGCTGCGCATCATGCCGCCGGGCTGCTTGCCGCTGTCAAACACGCTGACCTGATAGCCGATCATGGCCAGATCCCGGGCGACGGTCAGCGTGGCCGGGCCGGCGCCAATGCAGGCGATGCGCTGGGGTTTCTTCCGCGCGGGCGGTTTTGGCAAGAGGTGTCGAATGTCGTCCTTGAGGTCGGCGGCGACGCGCTTGAGGCGGCAGATGGCGACGGGCGCCGCATCCACCCGGCCGCGGCGGCAGGCGGGTTCGCAGGGCCGGTCACAGACGCGGCCGAGAATGCCCGGAAATACGTTGGAATGCCAGTTGATCAGGTAGGCATCCGAATAGCGGCCGGCGGCAATCAGGCGAATGTATTCGGGGACGGGGGTGTGGGCCGGACAGGCCCACTGGCAATCCACGACCTTGTGCAGATAGTCGGGGGCGCCGATGTCGGTTGGCTTCACTTCCTTGCACTCTCCATTTTCCGATCCTCAAACTTCCGGAAACGAGTCTAGCACCACGGTTTTGCGGCGCAATCGTGGAGAACCGCAGGAATCCGTCGGCAAACCATTCACCGCAAAAATCCGCTACCCTTGCATATCCTTGCTTGCCTGACGGTGATTCATCATGGCGCTGCGCGCACTTATTTTCGATGTCGATGGCACTCTGGCCAACACAGAGCGCGATGGCCATCGCCCCACTTTCAACGCCGCGTTCGAGGAGGTCGGCCTGGACTGGCATTGGAGCGAGAAGTTTTACGGCACGCTGCTCCAGGTCACCGGCGGCAAGGAACGGATTCGTCATTACGCTGAAAAATACGACCCGACGACGCGCGCGCGGCCCGATTTCGAGCAGCTTGTGCAGCGCATCCACGAATTGAAAACCCGCAACTATCAGCGCTTGCTCGCCGCCAGGACCATTCCCCTGCGCAGCGAAATCGGCCACCTGATTTGCGATGCGCGCACCGAAGGCGTGCGCTTGGCGATCGCGTCGAGTTCAAAGCGCGAGAACATTGTCGGCCTGTTGCAAGCCAATCTGGGGCCGACGACGGATAGCTGGTTCGATGTGATCGCGTCAGGCGACGTCGTCGCGGCCAAGAAACCCGCCCCGGATATTTACCTGTGGGCGCTCAAGGAACTCGGTCTGCCGGCGCGTGACTGCCTGGCCGTGGAAGATTCGGCCCACGGCCTGGCCGCCAGCCTGGCGGCGGGCATTCCGACGGTCGTGACGGTGAGCGATTACACAATGCACGAAAACTTCGAAGGCGCCCGCATGGTGCGGCACGAGACCGACAGCCTGTCGCTCGATCAACTGCGCCTGTGGCACGCCACGGCGGGTGCAGCTTGACAAAACGCATGCCAGACGGCTACGCCTGCGGTGAAGCACGGTGCTATGCTTCGCCCATGCGCAATTTGCAGCGCTTTCAGCGGAGAAATCCATGATGACCCCACGCTCGCAGCGACCCGTCGCATTCACAATAGCCCACCTTGCCGTCGCGTTTGGTTTGCTGGCCGGCGCATCCGTCGCCACGGCGGCCGACCGGAGCGGCAAGGAAGTTGTCGATTCAATCTGCGCCAGTTGCCATGGCGAGGGCAAGGATGGCGCGCCACGGGTGGGTAATACGGCCGACTGGACGCCCCGCGCCAAATATGGCCTGGCCAGGCTGCTGCATAGCTCGATGGAAGGACTGCGGAAAATGCCCGCGCACGGCGGTCAGGCGGCAGTCACCGACTTGGAGATGACGCGCGCCATTGCCTTCATG
>JAUSBB010000203.1 GCA_030652245.1 Rhodocyclaceae bacterium
CGGCACACTTCGAGGCCATCCATTTCCGGCAATCGCCAATCCAGGATCACCATGGGAAAGTGTCGGCTCTGATAGCTTTTCCACCCGCTTTCGCCATCAGAAACCGCTGTGACTGTATGGCCACGGCTTTCAAGCACGGCCTTCAGCAGCGCACTCGTTGCGGGTTCGTCTTCAACCAAAAGAACATCCACGCCCTGCACCTCTCTCTACCGCGTTGATGACCCTTTATTCAATGCCACCCGCCAAGTTTTCGTCGAAAGCATTCTCTCTTTTCATACTAGCAGGTCGCAGATTTTCCATGGAAAGGTACAAACGGCCGATTCGGGGCTGGACGCGCCAATTGGCTAGCGTCACCGCGAAGATCTGCAACGAGTCGCGAACCAGGTATCGCGACCGGCAGAACTGTGCCGTTTGCTGAGAGAAGTTCTGGCACTATCTGTCAGATCGCATCTGAGCTGCCACAAATGAACCTACATCGAATTGTCTGACCACCCCAGCCTGTTTGATTGCACTTGACGCCCTCGACCCAGGATTATCGCTGCAGCCGGTGGCCGTCGCTCCGCTGCCTCAAGCTGCCATTACGGTTCGCTTCCTCGAAATCGCGGCGCAGCCGCTGCCGCTCTTCCGGGTTCATGTTCTGCCAGCGTTCGCGCAGCGCCCGGCGCCGCGATTCGCGCTCCTCGGGTGAACCCTGCTGGCGCTGGTCGCGAAAGCGCTGCTTCATCGACTCGCGCTCTTCCGGGCCCATGTTCTGCCAGCGTTCGCGCAATGCCTGGCGCCGTTCCTCGCGCTCGCCTGGGGTAGCATTCTGCTGTTGTTCCTGAAAACGCTGGCGCAGTTCCTGCCGTTTCGCAGACCGTTCCTCCGGGCTCAACTGCTGCCACCGCTCGCGAGCGGCGCGGCGCTCATCCGGGCTCATGCTCCTTAGCTGTTCAGGCGACATCGCGCCAGGGCCGGGCGGCGGCTCGGCGAAAGCCGGCTGGCACAATGCCACAAAGGCCGCAACAGCGGCCAGCAATCCATAACGAACAGCAAACATTGACATCCTTCCCTGCAAGCACGCGCCACCCGGTGAGGCGGCGCGGCACTGTTTACTAGCTTTTGCCTGCACCGCCACCGGCAGCCCGGCGATGTTCGCGGAAGCGCTGCTTCATGGCCTCGCGCTGTTCCGGGCTCATGCTCTCCATGCGCTGACGCATTTCTCCCCGTTTCGCCTCACGCTCTTCCGGGCTCATCTTTTGCCACTGCTCACGCCTTTGTTCGCGCGCCGCCTTGCGCTCCTCCGGGCTCATGGATTTGAACTGCTCCATGCTGGCGGCGGGTCCCGCCGGCGGTTCGTCTGCCCGGGCAGCCTGCCCCAGTGCCAACAGGGTTGCGCTAATGGCCAGCAGGCCAAGTCGATTAATACGCATCATGATTTTACCTTTCATAGTTTATCAAGTGCGCCGACCTGATGGGGTCGGCACGGTTAGCAATCAGCGGCGGTCGGCGTCATGTTTCTCGTTGTAGATATCCCTGCTGGCGACATTCAGGTCCTGCTGCAAATCCTTGCGCTCGGCCTTGGTCAGGACGCCGTCGGATTTGTACTGGCGCTCCTCCTGGCGGATGGCGCGCTGCTCTGCGCCAAGCTGCCTGGCTTCGCCGCGGGTCAGCTCGCCGGAACGGATGCCCTGCCCGATGCGCTCGCGCTGGTTCGACTGGCGCGCATTCACGCCGGGGTCGCGCACTGCGGCGGGGGCGCCAGACCGGCCATCATGCTTCTCGGCGTAGATATGGCGGCTGGCACGGTTCTGGTCATGGCGCAGGTCGGCGCGCTCGGCGCGGGTCATCACGCCATCGCTGCGGTATTCGCGGGCTTCGTGACGAATTTGCCGCTGTTCATGATTGAGCCTGGCCTCTTCACGGTGGTTCAGTTGGCCGGAACGTACGCCCTGCTCGATACGCTGATGCTGGTTGTGCATGCGCTGGCCTGTGCCCCGGCCATGCGGATCGGCCAGCACCGGCCCTGCCGTCATGCTAAAAACACCCAGACCGACGATAGTCACGAAAGTTTTTTTGGTGAAGTTCATGATAATCTCCCTAAGCAATGATGAATTCGGCTATTTGACCAACGCCCCGTTTGCTTCAGACGTTGGTGCCATCGTAGCGGCCAAATGTAAACAAGCTATGCACGAATCGCCGGAGTTTGTAACAAATTGTTACCTGCCCATTCTTTGTAACAATTCCACACAATTTGGCCGGCTTTACCGGTTAAGATAACGCCATGACTTCTGCTGCCCGCATTCTTCTCATCGACGACGATGCCCGCATCCGCGAACTGCTGCTGCGCTATCTCACCGAGCAGGGTTTCGACGTGAAGGCCGCGGCCGATGGCCGCGAAATGGCCCAGATCCTCGATCGCGGCCGCTTCGACCTGTGGGTGCTGGACCTCATGCTGCCGGGCGAGGATGGCCTGTCCATCTGCCGGCGGCTGGTCGGCGCGCCGGTGGCGACGCCGGTGATCATCGTCACGGCCAAGGGCGACGACATCGACCGCATCCTGGGCCTGGAACTGGGCGCCGACGACTATGTGGCCAAGCCCTTCAACCCCCGCGAGCTGGTGGCCCGCGTCCGCGCCGTCCTGCGGCGGACTCGCGAGGCGCACAGCGTGGCGCGATCGATGCCGCGGGAAACCTATCGCTTCGCCGGCTGGACGCTGGAGGCGGCCGGGCGCCGGCTCACTGATCGAGAGGGCGCGGACGTGGAGCTGACCTGCGGCGAGTTCGACCTCCTCCTCGCGTTCCTGACCCACCCCCAGCGTGTCCTCAGCCGGGAACAGTTGCTGGACTGGACCCGGGGCCGGGA
>JAUSBB010000204.1 GCA_030652245.1 Rhodocyclaceae bacterium
CTGCACCCGAAATTCGTCGCCAACTATGGCAACTGGAAGTGTCATGACCGCCCGCGTCCCGGCGTTCTGCATCACGTCTCCCATTCGGGAGACGAAGTGTGGACCGTGCGTGCCGGCACCCAGCGTCAGATGGATCACTACACCATCCGCAAGCTGTGCGACATCGCCGACAAATTCGCCGAAGGGTTTGTTCGTTTCACCATTCGCTCGAACATCGAATTTTCCGTGTCCGCCGAAGCCAAGGTGGCGCCGCTGATTGCCGAACTGGAGAAAAACGGTTTCCCCGTCGGCGGCACCGGCAACTCGGTGTCGATGGTTTCCCATACCCAGGGCTGGCTGCACTGCGACATTCCGGGTACCGATGCCTCCGGCGTGGTCAAGTCGATGATGGATTCCCTCTACGAGGAATTCAAGAACGAACAGATGCCCAACCGCGTCCGCCTGTCTACCTCCTGCTGCGAGATCAACTGCGGCGGCCAGGCCGACATCGCGGTCATCATCCAGCACACCAAGCCGCCGAAAATCAATCACGAGCAGGTCGCCAACGTCTGTGAGCGCCCCACCGTGGTGGCCCGTTGCCCGGTCGCGGCAATCCGCCCGGCCTTGGTCAATGGCCGGCCTTCGCTGGAAGTTGACGAGAAGAAGTGCATCTGCTGCGGCGCCTGCTATCCTCCCTGCCCGCCGATGCAGATCAACGATCCGGAGCATTCCAAGCTGGCGATCTGGGTGGGCGGCAAGAACTCCAACGCCCGTTCCAAGCCGACCTTCCACAAGCTGGTCATCGCCGGCTTGCCGAACAACGCCCCGCGTTGGCCGGAAGTGAATGCGATCGTCAAGAACATCCTGATGACCTACAAGGGGGATGCCCGTCCCTGGGAGCGCATGGCCGACTGGATCGATCGCATCGGCTGGCCGCGTTTCTTCGAGAAGACCGGCTTGCCCTTCACCAAGTACATGATCGACGATTGGCGTGGTGGGCGTGCAAACCTCAACGCTTCGGCGCACATCCGTTTCTGAGGATGACACGGCGATGAAGTTTGCAATTTTGGTCAGCGAAGGACCTTATACGCACCAGGCCACCGATACCGCCTACCAGTTCGCGAAGGCGGTGTTGGCCAAGGGCCACGAAATCTTTCGGGTGTTCTTCTACCATGATGGCGTATATAACGCCACGCGCCTGACGACCCCGCCGCAAGACGATCGCAATATCGTCAAGCGCTGGACCGAGTTGGCCAAGGCGAACAACCTTGACATGGTGGTCTGCGTGGCAGCGGCCCAGCGTCGCGGCATCGTCGATGACGGTGAAATGCAGCGCAATGGCAAGGATGCCACCAATCTGGCCGAGCCGTTTCGCATCTCTGGTCTCGGCCAGTTGATCGAGGCGGGCATTCAGGCTGATCGTCTCGTTGTGTTCGGCGATTGAGGGAGGCGACACCATGACTACAAAACAATTCATGATCGTCAACCGCAAGGCGCCCTACGGCACGATTTACGGCTGGGAAGCGCTTGAGGTGGTCCTGATCGCCGCTGCTTTTGAGCAGGACGTTTCGATGGCTTTTCTGGATGATGGCGTCTATCAGATCAAGAAGGGTCATCAAACCAAGGGCATTGAAATCAAGGCGTTCGAAAAGACCTTTCGCGCCCTTGAGGACTACGACGTCACCAAGATCTACGTCGACCAGGAATCACTGGCGGAGCGCGGGCTTACCGCGGATGACCTGACCATTCCCGTTGAAGTGCTCTCCCGCGCCGAAATTGGCAAGCGCATGGAAGAGCAGGACATCGTCCTGGCGTTCTGAGGATAAATACATGTTGCATATCATCAACAAGTCGCCGTACGATCGCCCGGCGCTCGACTCGGTGCTCAAAACAGGCGAAGGCACGATTCTGCTGATCGAGGATGGCGTTTATGCAGCCGCCAAGGGCGGCGCGGTCGAGCCCAAGCTCAAGGCTGCCATGGGCAACTTCAAGATTTACGCCCTGACGCCCGACATCGAAGCGCGCGGTATTGCCGATCGCGTCATGGATGGTGTCCTGCAGGTCGACTACGCTGGTTTTGTCGATCTCGTGGCTGAAAACAAGACCAATCAATCGTGGCTTTAATAGATTCAAAGATTACTCAAGGAGAAAGAAATGGCACTCGAAGTTAATGGCAAGACCTACGAAACCGACGAAGAAGGCTACCTGATTGCGCTTGGCGACTGGAATGAAGAAGTTGGCAAGTTTCTCGCCCAACAGGAAAACATCAACCTGACCGATGCGCACTGGGAAGTCATCAACTTCCTGCGCGATTACTACACCGAGTTCCAGATTGCGCCCGCAGTGCGCGTTCTGACCAAGGCCATCGGCAAGAAGCTCGGCGCTGACAAGGGCAACAGCCAGTATCTTTACGAACTGTTCCCCTACGGCCCGGCCAAGCAGGCGTGCAAGATCGCCGGCCTGCCCAAGCCCACCGGCTGCGTATAAGCCAACCGTGGCCGGCGGAACCGCTTAGTGAGCAGTTCCGCTGTTGAGTTAATGACGTGACACGGCGGCAGAATTTCAGTCAGGACTAATTGGCTGGTTTCTGCGCCGGGTTGAGTCACGGGTTTGATCGCTATATTCGCCGTGGTGCACTACCAATGACAATGTTCCTCGCGATCCTGTTTTACCTCGCCTTCGTGATTTTCGTCGCAGGCGTAGCCTACAAGATCTACGACTTCGCGCGCACGCCTGCCCCGCTGTCGATTCCGACGACCCCGGCACCGACGACCCAGGGTGGCGTGGCCCTCCGCATGGCTCGCGAAGTGGTGTTGTTCGAGAGTCTGTTCAAGAGCAATTTGTGGATCTGGTTGTTTGGCTGGCTATTCCACATGGCCCTCTTCTTGGTGTTGATCCGTCACCTGCGCTATTTCACCGAACCCGTCTGGGGCTGGGTCGCCATCTTGCAGCCCTTCGGCTTGTATGCCGGCTTTGCCATGGCCGCGGGACTTGCCGGCCTCTGGGGTCGTCGTTTCCTGGTTGAGCGCATCCGCTACATTTCGACACCCTCCGATCACCTGATGCTGGTCCTGCTGCTGCTGATTGCGCTGTCCGGTCTGGGCATCAAGTTCTTCATGCATACCGACGTCACGGCCGTCAAAGTCTTCTTCCTGGGACTCATGATGTTCGACATTCAGCCGCTGCCGGCGCATATCGGCCTGTATGTGCATCTGCTGCTGGTTGCACTGTTGATGATCATTTTCCCCTTCAGCAAGTTGCTGCATGCCCCAGGCGTATTTTTCAGCCCGACCCGCAACCAGGCAGACAATCCACGCGAAGTGCGCCATCTGGCGCCGTGGGCCGCCCAGATCGAGAAGAACTGACATGGCTGATCAAGCATTCAAGATTCCTGAGTTCCGCGAATTTCCGACGATCCCGGCGCTCGTTCCGGGCGCGATGGCGCACTCGAAACCCTATATCGCCAACGAGAAGATCCAGGCGGAAATGGGCTTTCCCGCTAAGCTTGTCGATAATTGGGAAGAAAAAGCCATCGAGAAATTTGGCGAGTTGCT
>JAUSBB010000207.1 GCA_030652245.1 Rhodocyclaceae bacterium
CTCAAGAGTGTTAACGGCCGTTTTCTCGACCTCAATTTTCGTTGTGGCGATGAACTGCGCTTTCTCGAAATGCCGCTGCGCGAAAAGCTCACCGCCGCCATCGGGCGCGGCAAGCTCGATTGCCGGCTGCACCTGCAACCCAACAGCACGGCCACCCCGCAACTGACGCCCAATCTCGCGCTCGTCGCGCAGTTGGGCAGCCTCGACGCCGAGATCCGCGGCGTGCTGGCCAATGCCAGGCCGCTGGCGGTCGCGGATGTGTTGCGCTGGCCGGGCGTGCTGGCGGCTGATGCCATCAGTCCGGAGCGCTTGCAGGCGGATTGTTTCGCCCTGCTCGATGGCGTGCTGGGCGAATTCCTCGCCAGCCGTGCGCGCGAAGGGGCGCGCCTCGCCGACGTGCTCAGGGAACGCGCCGCCCGCATGCGCTCCGCCGTGGCGCAGGTCGAGCCCATGGTGCCGGCCGCCATTGCCGATTACACGGAACGGTTGGCGACCAAACTGCGCGAAGCGGTGGCCAATCTCGATGAAGACCGCATCCGCCAGGAAATCGGCGTATTCGCCGCCAAGATCGACGTGGCGGAAGAACTGGCGCGGCTGGTGACGCATCTGACCGAGGTCGAGCGCGTCCTCGACAAGGGCGGTGCCGTCGGCAAGCGCCTCGATTTCCTGATGCAGGAACTCAACCGCGAGGCGAATACGCTTGCTTCCAAGTCGGTGTCGGCTGCGGTCACCGCCATTGCTCTTGAACTCAAACTGTTAATTGAACAGATGCGCGAGCAGGTGCAAAATCTGGAGTGATGCCATGAACATTCCCGCCGTCAATTCCACGTCCCCAGACACCGCCAGCGCCGGCGCGCTATTCATCATTTCCGCGCCCTCGGGGGCGGGCAAGACAACGCTGGTGAAATTGCTGATGGCACGCGATGCCGGCATCCGGCATTCCATCTCCTACACGACGCGGCCGGCGCGGCCGGGCGAACAGGACGGGCGCGAATATCACTTCATCGATATCTCCACCTTCGCGGCGCTGCGCGACCGCGGCGACTTTCTGGAGTGGGCCGAGGTGCATGGCAACTTTTACGGCACCTCGCGCAGTTGGCTGCTTGATGAGATGCGCGCCGGGCGCGATACGCTGCTTGAAATCGACTGGCAGGGCGCCCAGCAGGTGCGCGCCTTGATTCCGGATGCGGTGGGCATTTTCATCGTGCCGCCGTCGATTGCCGAACTGGAGCGCCGCCTGCACGACCGCGGGCAGGATAGCGCGGAGGTGATCCAGCGCCGCGTCGCCGCCGCACTGGGTGAATTACGGCATGTGGGCGAGTTCGATTTTGTTATAATCAACAATGACTTGCAGGAAGCTCTGGAAGATCTTGCCGCAGCAGTAAGGGCGTCCCGACTGGGTTTTGCGCGACAGCGCGCCCGCCATCCGGAGACCTTCCGCTACCTCTCAGCTTGCTGAATCCAAAGGAAAAATCATGGCCCGCGTGACCGTAGAAGATTGCCTGAAATACATCCCCAACCGCTTCCAGATGACCCTGGCCGCCACCTATCGCGCCCGGCAGATCACCATGGGCAGCACGCCGATGGTGGAAGTGGATCGGGACAAGGCCACCGTGCTGGCCTTGCGCGAATTGTCCGTGGGCAAGTACGGCATGGAAATTCTCAACCGCGGGCAGGCGTAACCCGCCCGCATAACCATGCTCTAGACCCGGGGCGCATTCATGTCGGCGGCGGCATTGCCTCCTGCTTTGTTGTGCCCCCCGGTTGCCGCGACTGGCGACGCAGCACCGCCCGCGTTAACCTATTCCACCCATTCCCCCGATCCCCCGCCGGCCAGCGATCTGGCGGAAGACTTCGAGCATCTGTTCGCCCAGTTGCGAACCTATCTCAAGCCGGAAGACGTCGACCAGATTGAGGCGGCCTGCCACTTTTCGGCCAGCGCGCATCGCGGCCAGTTCCGTTCCAGCGGCGAGGCGTACATTTCGCATCCGCTGGCGGTGGCCGAAACGCTGGCGTACTGGCGGCTCGATGCGCAGGCGCTGACCGCCGCGCTGTTGCACGACGTGATGGAAGACACCGCCATCACCAAGGCGCAAATCGCGCAGGATTTCGGCAAGGTCACCGCCGATCTCGTCGATGGCGTCTCCAAGCTTGACCGCCTGGAGAATCAGTCCTACGCGGAGGCGCAGGCCGAGAATTTCCGCAAGATGCTCCTGGCCATGGCCCAGGACGTGCGCGTCATTCTCATCAAGCTGGCCGATCGCCTGCACAACATGCGCACCCTCGATGCCGTGCGCCCGGACAAGCGGCGGCGCATCGCCCGCGAGACACTCGACATCTATGCGCCCATCGCCAACCGGCTGGGCCTCAATACGCTGTACCGCGAATTTCAGGAACTCGCCTTCAGCAACCTGAATCCGCTGCGTTACCGCGTCCTCGCCAAGGCCGTCAAGAGCGCGCGCGGCAACCGGCGCGAGGTCGTCGGCAAGATCATCGACTCCCTCAAGGAGCGCCTGCCGACCCAGCACATCGACGCCGAGGTGATGGGGCGCGAGAAACATCTCTACGGCATTTATCGCAAGATGCGCGACAAACACCTGTCCTTTTCGCAGGTGCTCGACATCTACGGCTTTCGCGTCATCGTCGCCGACACGCCGGCCTGCTACCTGGCGCTGGGCGCCCTGCACGGCCTCTACAAGCCGCTGCCGGGCAAGTTCAAGGACTACATCGCCATCCCCAAGGCCAACGGCTACCAGTCGCTTCACACCACGGTGATCGGCCCGTATGGCATGCCGATCGAGTTTCAGATCCGCACGCGCCAGATGCATCACATCGCCGACAGCGGCGTCGCCTCGCACTGGCTTTACAAGGACGAACGCGCCCTGTCGGAGTTGCAGCGCACCACTCACCAGTGGCTGCAGTCCTTGATCGAGCTACAGACCGCCAGCGTCGATTCCGCGGAGTTTCTCGAACACGTCAAGGTGGATCTGTTCCCCGGCGAGGTGTATGTCTTCACGCCGGCGGGCAAGATTCTCTCGCTGCGGCGCGGCGCCACCGCCGTCGATTTCGCCTACGCCGTGCATACCGACATCGGCAATCGCTGCATCGCCTGCCTGATCAATCAGGAGAGCATGCCGCTCCGCACCGAACTCGCCGATGGCGATCGCGTGGAAATCATCACGGCGCCGAACGCCGCACCCAATCCGCACTGGCTGGTCTTTGTCAAAAGCGGCAAGGCGCGCGCGCAGATCCGCCATTTCCTGAAAACCAAGCAGAACGAGCAATCCGCCGCACTCGGCAAGCATCTGCTGGCGCAGGCGCTGCACGGCTTGGGGCATCGCATCGAGGAGCTCGGCAGCACGGCCTGGCAGCGTTTCCTCAAGGCTTTTTCCGGCAAGACCCAGCGCGAGGTGCTTACCGACATCGGCCTCGGCAAACGGCTACCCGCCTCTGTGGCGCGGCGACTGGTGGGCGACGGTGTCATCGACGAGCAGGCGCCGCAAAGCGGCGGCGTCATCCGCATCAAGGGCAGCACGGACCTGGCGGTGCAATTGGCCCACTGCTGCCGGCCGATCCCCGGCGATCCCATCGTCGGCGTCATTCGCGCCGGTCAGGGGCTCGTCGTCCATACCCACGACTGTCCGACGTTGCGCGGCGGACGCAAGGAGTGGGTCGATGTCGAGTGGGATCCCGAGGTAACCGGTCCCTTCGAGGTGTTGATCCGCGTTGTCGCGCAGAATGCCACCGGTGTGCTGGCGCGGCTGGCCGTTACCATCGCCGAACATGGCGCCAATATCGCCAATGTGCGCATGGACGATGGCGAGGGCGCCACCACCGCGTTATATTTCACCCTGCAAGTCGACAGCCGCGCGCATCTGGCGCGTATCCTGCGCAACCTGCGCCGCCTGCCGACCGTCACACGCATTATCCGCATCAAAGAAAATCCACCCCATCACCATTGAAGGAGTTAGTCCGTGGCCTATGTATCCGAATACACCCAGTTCATGAACGAATGGATGAAGCAGCATCCCGAAGAACTTGCCGTTCAAGCGACGGGCCGCGCCCTGTGGTGGGATCGCGGCGCCCATGTGCCGGACGAGCAGACGCGCCTGGCGGCGGCGAAAGTGGCCCGCAAGCCGTATTACTACGACGCGAACTGACTCGCGGCGCTGGCGGAACGCCGTCCCGCCAGCGCCGACTTTATGGTTTTACTAACCGCGTGCGTGTCTCGGCGATGTTGGCGCGGAGCACGCTGGCATCCTCGGAGTTCGGTGGCATCAGCTTGAGCAGGGTTTCCCAGTCGGCGATGGCCTTTGCGTATTGCTGGGACTCGTAGGCGGCGGTGCCGCGCAGCCAGAGGCCGATCGGGTGATTCGGTTCGAGTTGCAGGGACTTGTCGATCAGTGCGCGCACCTTGCTGTTGAAACCGCTGACGCTGGCCAGGGTGTCGGCATATTCGACATACAGGTCGGCATCGCCCCCGTTCTGGCTGACGACGCGCTCATAGGCGCCCACGGCGTCGGGCAGGCGCCCCATCTGCCGATAGGAACGCGCCAGCATGGCCCAGCCTTGCAAATTTTCCGGTTCTTTTTCCAGCTTGGTGGCCAGACCGCTGACCATGCGCTCGATGTCTTGCGCCGAGAACTGCTGCTCGGCGGCGGGTTGCGGTTTGAGTCCGGCCGGGGTGCCGAGCATCAGGTAGAGCAGCACGGCGACCAATGGCAGGGAAATGGCTAGTGCAGTGGGCACGGCGCGGCTGGTCGTGGTGGCTGCCGCGCTGTCGGTTGCGCTGTTGCTGTCTTCGATGAGACGCCGCCCCAATTCGGCACGCGCTTGAACGTAATCGTCCTGCGACAGGGCGCCTTCGGCGCGGTCCTTCTCCAGTTCGGCGAACTGGTCGCGGTAGATGGCGGCATTTAGCGCTTGGCGCGAAAGCTCCCGGTTTTTTGGCTGACGGAAGAATGGCAGCAGCAACAGCGCCAGTATTGCGAGCACCATGAGCGTGGCACCGATGACGAAACCGGTCATACCTGATCACCTTTCAGCAAAACTTCGGCACGTTTCTTTTCGTCCTCGGACAGCGGCGCCTCGACGATCAGGCGGCTGCGGCGGCGCAGGTAGTTCACCAATACGGCAAGGCCGACGATCAACAGCACGAACGGCCCGCCCCAAAGCAGCCAGGTGGTGGGCTTGAGCTGCGGACGGTAGAGCACGAAGTCGCCATAGCGGCTGACGAGAAAATCCTTGACCTGCTGATCGGAGTTGCCCTGCTTGATCAGGTCGCGCACTTCGCGGCGCAGGTCTTGCGCCAGCTCGGCCTGCGAGCCGGCCAGCGATTCGTTCTGGCAGACGAGACAACGCAATTCAGTGGAGATCTGTATGAGGCGCTGCTCGACAGCGGGGTCTTCGGCCAGTGGCGCGGCCTCTTTGGCAAGCACGGGGTGCGCCAGGAACAGAGCGCAGGCCACGGAGAGCAGGATGGTAGCTTTGTTCATTTGTTCAACTCCTGCACCAGCGGGATGATTTTCTTTTGCAGCACTTCGGGGGTTACCGGTCCGATCTGCTTGAAGCGGATCACGCCGGCCTTGTCGATGACGTAGGTTTCCGGCACGCCATACACGCCATAGTTGATGCCGACGCGGCCGTCGCTATCGACGGCGGAAAGCAGATAGGGATTGCCGAAGCGGGCCAGCCAGCGAATGCCGTCCTCGCGCTTGTCCTTGTAGTTGAGGCCGACGAGCGGGGTGGTGCCGGTCTTGGCGAACTCGTTGAGGATCGGGTGCTCCTCACGGCAGGACACGCACCACGAGGCCCAGACATTGAGCAGCCAGACCTTGCCGGCCATCTCTTGCGGCGAGAATTTTGCGGTCTCGTCATGCAGTTGCGGGACGCTGAATGCGGGCGCCGGTTTGCCGACCAGCGGCGAAGGCACCTCGCGCGGATTGAGCGTCAGGCCGACGGCGAGAAAGCCGACCAGGACGACGAAGATGCCGAGCGGCAGAAGAAATCTGTTCAAGCGGCACCCCCGGATTGTTTTACCTTCAGGCGATAACGACGGTCGCTGGCGGCAAAAATGCCACCCAGCGCCATCAACAGACAGCCGCCCCAGATCCAGCCGACGAAGGGCTTGTAATAGACGCGCACTGCCCAGGCTTCATTGCCCTCATTACCGCCCAATGGTTCGCCCAACGAAACATAGACGTCGCGGGTGAAGCCGGAATCGATGGCGGCCTCGGTCATCGGCATTCCGGACGAGTGGTAGTTGCGTTTTTCGGGGTGCAGCGTGCGGAGCACGCGACCGTCCTTCGATAGTTCGACGGTGCCGATGGCGGCGCGGTAGTTGGGCCCTTCGGCATTGCGCACACCGATGAAGGTAAAGGTGTAGCCGGCGACCGCGACGGTCTCGTTCGGCGCCATGCGGACGTCGCGCTCATCCTCGTAGGTGCTGACCAGCGCCACGCCAATGACAAATACGGCCAGGCCGAAGTGCGCCAATTGCATGCCCCACCAGGCGCGCGGCGGGGCACCCGTCTTGTACCGCTCCATCGCCTGCAAGACGATGGCTGCGAGGATCCACACGGCCAGTCCCAGTCCCAGGGCGACATAGGCGTGCCATTCGCCCGCCAGCATGGGCAGGCCGATGCCACCGAGGAGGGCGGCCAGGGCGGCCGGCCACAGCTTCTTGCCGATGTCCTTGAGATCGGCGTGTTTCCAGCGGGCAAAGGGGCCGGTGGCGACCAGCAGCAACAGCGGCAGCATGATCGGTATGAACACCGCGTTGAAATAGGGCGGTCCGACGGAAATCTTGCCTAAGCCCAGCGCGTCGATGATCAGGGGATACAGCGTGCCGAGCAACACCGCGCCGCAGCCGACGACCAGCAGCAGATTGTTGATGAGCAGAAAGGTTTCGCGCGAGACCAGCGCAAAGCGTCCGCCCAAGCCTACCTTCGGTGCGCGCCAGGCGAACAGCAGGAGCGAGGCGCCGACGACGATGACCAGCAGCATCAGGATGAATAGGCCGCGCTTGGGGTCGGTGGCGAAGGAATGCACCGACGTGAGCACCCCCGAGCGGACCAGGAAGGTGCCGAGCAGGGAAAGCGAGAATGTGGCGATGGCCAGCAACACGGTCCAGTTCTTGAAACTGCCGCGCTTCTCGGTGACGGCGAGCGAGTGGATCAGCGCGGTGCCGACCAGCCAGGGCATGAACGAGGCGTTCGCGACCGGGTCCCAGAACCACCAGCCGCCCCAGCCCAGTTCGTAATACGCCCACCAGGAGCCGAGCGCGATGCCGAGGGTCAGGAAGACCCAGGCGACCGTCGTCCAGGGCCGCGACCAGCGCGCCCAGGCGGCGTCGATCTGGCCGGAAATCAGGGCGGCGATGGCGAAGGCGAAGGCGACCGAAAAACCAACGTAGCCCATGTAAAGCAGTGGTGGGTGAAAAATCAGGCCGGGATCCTGCAACAGGGGATTCAGGTCGCGCCCATCCGCGGCGGCCGGTAGGATGCGGCCGAACGGGCTGGAGGTGAATAGCACAAAGGCCAGGAGGCCGAACATTACCAGCCCCAGTACGCCCAGCACGCGCGCCACCATGGCGTCAGGCAGTTGGCGCGAGAACAAGGCTACTGCCAGCGCCCAACCCGCCGACAACAGCACCCACAGGAGCAGGGAACCTTCGTGACCACCCCAGACGGCGGCGAGACGGTACATGGTGGGCAGTTGCGAATTCGAATGCCGCGCCACGTATTCGACAGAAAAGTCGTTGATGTAAAAGGCCCAGGTCAGACAGGCGAAGGCAAAGGCGAGCAACAGGAAGGTCGCGGTGACTGCCGGCCGCGCCACGGCGATCCATTGAGCATGATTGCGATGGACGCCGACGAGGGGCAGGACGCCCTGGGCCAGGGCGACCAACAGGGCAAGCATCAAGGCGAAGTGGCCGAGTTCTGGGATCATGGATAGTTTTTATTGCTTGAGGGTTTTTGCGGTGCTCTGCGCTTGATCGATGGCGTGCTGCGCATGCGGCGGCGTGTAGTTCTCATCGTGCTTGGCCAGAACCTCGGTCGCGGTGAACACGCCATCAGCGCCGACTCGGCCCTGCACCACCGCGCCTTTACCCTCCTTGAACAGGTCGGGCAGGATGCCGGTATAGACGACCGGCACTTCTTTGGCGGTATCGGTGATGACGAAATGCACGGTGAGGTTGTCGCGCCGGATCGACCCTTCCCTGACCATGCCGCCAACGCGGAAAGCCTTGCCTTGCGGCGCCTTGCCTTCGGTGAATTCGGTGGGCGTGATGAAAAAGGCGACGTTGCTGTCGAGAGCCTGGAACACCAAGGTGCTGGCGACGCCGATTGCGGCGAGACCGCCGAGGATGAGGGCAATGCGTTTATGGCGTGGCTTCATGGATTCTCAAGTATTTCAGCTTGGCGTTCGCGGCGCAGGATGCGCAGAATCGAACTCTGACGCTTCCTGACCAGAATAGGTTCCAAAATCATCAGCACGGCACAGACGCCGAAGCTGCCCCAGACATACAGGGCGTAGCCGCCCATGGCGAAAAATTCTGCCGGCGATCCCCAATTCATGCTTTCACCTCATTGAGATCCTTGACCCATTCGGTATGGGCTTCGCGTTCGAGGATGATCGCGCGAACACGGGTCAAGGCAACAGCGATCGAATACATCCAGAAGGCGAGTGCCATGAGCAGCATGCCCCACAGCATGGTCGTCGCCATGGACGGGGCCTTGGCGAGGTTGATGGTCGAACCCTGGTGCAGGGTATTCCACCATTTCACCGAGAAGTAGATGATCGGAACATTGACCACGCCCACCAGCGCGAGAATTGCCCCGGCCTTGTCGGCGCGGCGCGCGTCATCAATCGCCGCCTGCAGCGCGATGAAGCCGATATAGAGGAAGAACAGGATCAGCGCGGAGGTCAGCCGGGCATCCCATACCCACCAGGCGCCCCACATCGGCTTGCCCCAGAGCGCGCCCGTCCACAACGACAGGAAAGCCATCAGCGCGCCGGTCGGGGCAATCGCCTGCGCCATCATGCCGGAAAGTCGCGTATTGAGCGCCAGCCCCAACCCCGCCCAGGTCGCCATGACGACGTAAAGGAACATCGACATCCACGCCGCCGGCACATGAATGAAGATGATGCGATAGCCCTCGCCCTGCTGGAAATCGGTGGGCGCGACAAAAAAGCTGACCCACAGACCGATGACGCCGAACACGGCCGTCAGCGCCCAGAACCACGGGATCATTCTGCCCGCGAGCGGATAGAAGCTCTGCGGGCTGGCGTATTTGAACCAGCTAATCAGACGATTACTCAAGGGAAATCCTCAAGGCTGCCGTGGTTGCCCACGGCGCAAAAAACACGGCCAGCGCCAATAGCGCGGCCAGCAACGACAGATGGCCACCGGCACCCAGGCCGGAGATGTGAGATTCTACCGCGCCGGCGCCGAAGATCAGGGCGGGCACATACAGCGGCAGCACCAGCAGCGACACCAGCACGCCACCACCACGCACCCCCAGGGTGAGCGCCGCGCCGATGGCTCCGATCAGGCTCAACAGCGGGGTGCCCAATAACAACGCCACCACCAGCACGCCCAGCGCGCCAACATCCAGATCGAACTGAATGCCCAGCACCGGCGCCAGCAGCACCAGCGGCAGGCCGGTAGTGATCCAGTGGGCGGCAATCTTGCCCGTGACCAGCAATCCCAGCGGGGTGGGGGAGAGCACCATCTGTTCCAGCGTGCCGTCGGCGTGGTCGGGGGCGAACAGTCGTGCCAGACCGAGCATGGTGGCCAGCAAGGCCGACACCCAGATCACCCCGGGTGCGATGGTGCGTAGCAAGGCGGATTCCGGCCCGATGCCGAGGGGAAACAGGCTCGCCACGATGATGAAGAAAAACAATGCGGTCAGCACCTCGCTCTTCCTGCGCATCGCCAGGAGCAGATCGCGGCGGATGATGGCCAGCACGGCGTTCATAGCGACAAAATCCGACCGTTCGGCAGCGGCATGCTCTGGTGGCTGGTCAGGATCGCCATGCCGCCCGCCGCCAGGTGGCTTTCGATCAATCCCGAGAGCATGTCGACGGCTTTCACATCCAGAGCAGTGAAGGGTTCGTCAAGAATCCACAGCGTGGCTTTCCTGACGGCAAGACGCGCCAGCAACACGCGGCGTTTCTGCCCGGCGGAGAGAAAGCGCACCGCCAGATCTTCGCGTCCGCGGAGGCCAAAGCGCATCAGCGCCGAAAGAGCGTTTGCCTCATCGAGCGTCGTCCCGTCGAGTTGCGCGGCAAGCGTCAGGTTTTCGAGCGGAGTCAATTCTTCCTTCACGGCGCCATGGTGGCCAAGGAAGAGCATGGCGCGTCGATAGTCCTCGGCAAGCACGGTGACGGGCTCGCCCTGCCAGCGTACTTCACCTTCAGCGGGCGGTGACAGGGTGGCCAGAATGCGCAATAGACTGGTCTTGCCCGCGCCATTCTCGCCTTGCACATGCAGCCACTCGCCCGGCCCGACCGCGAGATCGAGCCCGGCAAACAGGCGGCGTTCGCCGCGCACACAAGAAAGACCGGTGGCAGTCAGCATGGGGGGCGAATTCTGCCCGATTACGGCAGTTTTGACTTGACGGACGTCAAGCGAATATCAGGCGATGAATGATTCAGGGCCGCACCGGCAGTCTCGATATGAAGTCGGCGACGGCCGCGATGTCGTCATCGGTATAGTTCTTGATGACGTCGGCCATCTCGGGATTGGCATTGCGTCGGTTGCCGTCCCGAATCTTCTGGCTCTCGCGGAACAGGTATTTGAAATGCTGACCTGAAACCTTGGGGTAGAACTTGTCACCGCTCCCCTGCCCGCTGAATCCATGGCAAACGGCGCAGTCTTTCTCATACAACAGCCGCCCGTGCTTCAGGTTCTCACCCGGCCCTTGCCCGTTGTTTGCCGGGACCGGCAGATCGTTCAGAAAAACGGCGATGTCGGCGATATCCTGGGATGTGAGCGCGTGTTGATCGGCAAACGGCAGCATTTTTGGGTTGTGCCGCCGCCCCGTCTGTACGTCGGTAATTTGCTTGATGATGACCGAAGCGTGTTGCCCGGCCAGCCTTGGGTAGCTGCCGTCGGCCCGGCCCAGGGCGCCGACACGGTGGCACCCCTGACAAATGACGAAAGCTGCCTCGCCACGGACAGCATCGCCCCGGGCGCGGACGGCCTCGATCCGCTCGGGATACAGCGCGTTCCAGCCCTGGTTCACGGCGCTGCCCCCGGGTAATGATGCGTCTGCGTGAGCAGCAGCCCAGGCGAGCAGCAATACCAGCGCCGGATAATTAATTTTCACCGTTCCATCTCCCGGTCATAACCCTGCAATGTATTCTGCCAGGGCCTTCATCTCGTCGGCGCTCAGGCGCTGGCCGACCGACACCATGAGCCGGTCGGCGGCGCGCCGTCCGCTTTTGTATTCAGCCAATTGCTGCAAAGTATAGGCCTGATGCTGCCCCGCCAGGCGCGGAAAGCGCGCGTTGCCCGAGCCGTTGGACTGATGACAGCCGGCGCAGGCGGGCACGCCGGTTTCCGTGTTGCCATCCTCGTAAATTTGCTTGCCGATTTCGGCCAATCGAGCGTTTCTGACCTTGCCCGGCAAGGGCTGTTGACTGCTGAAATAGGCTGCGAGAGGAAGAAAGTCCGCCTCTCCGATCGTGGCGACGATTCCCGCCATGATGTCGTTGCGCCGCTGGCCAGAGGCGAAATACCTGAGTTGCTTGGCAAGATAATCCCGATCCAAGCCAGCGATCTTGGGATAAGCCGGGTCGGTGCTGTTGCCATCGGGCCCGTGGCAGGCTGCGCAAAGTGTGGCGGCAATCTGTTGTGCATCGGCCGCACGCACGCCAAACGGCAACAATAAAGACAGCACGAGCAGCGCCGACAATATCCAGCGTGACAGGTAGCCGAGGATGGATGAATGCATTGCGGAGTTATGGAAGGGTGATTCACAACGAATGCGTATCATCGCATCTGTTTGTGCAAAATCGGATTGATTCTCATCAAGTTATTTCGCGGCAAACCGGCGTAAAAAACCGACACTGGTTTCAAGCGAGCCGCTTTTCTGTGCGCGCGACGTTTCCCCAACCCTCTTTACATCCCGGAGAAAAGACATGATCAAACTTCCCCTGTGCCGTTCTTCGCTGGTTGCCCTAACCGCCGCTTCCAGTCTGTTACTGGCGTTTCCCGCCGCCGCCCAAGTCGATGAAGATGCCGCCAAGCTGCTTTTCAAGCAGAACGAATGCGGCAAGTGTCACAATCCCGAGAAGGCCAAAAAAGGCCCGTCCCTGAAGAAGATTGCCAAGGACAACAAGGGCGACGAGAAAAAGCTCATCCAGCACCTGACCGTCAGCAAGAAGGTCAAGCTGGATGACGGCACGGAAGAGGATCACAAGGTCGTCGAAACTAAGGATCCGAAGGCGCTCGGTAACCTGGCCAGGTGGATTCTGTCCCACTAAATGTTGGTTGGTTGATCGGTGACGAATCAGGGGGCTTGCCCCCTGGGTAGTGTTCTAAAGGGGAGCATCGCCATGCAAGTGCTGCAAACAAGCTTTCGCTTTATCGTCGCCATCGTCTGCCTGCTGGGCCTGTTGGCAACCGGGCCCGCGCTGTCCGCGCCGGCGACCGGCGCAAGAACCCTCTCCGCGGACAAGCTGGAGAACACGAATCCCGATTGCCTGAACTGCCACGGCGCGAACAAGGAGGCGATCACGCTGATTGGCAAGGAGGGCGACAAGCGCAAGTTGCTGCCTGTCGATCTGCGCAAGTTCAGCAAGGGTGTGCACAGCGACATGCTCTGCACCGACTGCCATAAGGAAATCACCGACAACCAGGCCAATCACAAAAAGAGTGCCACCGCCAAGAAGCCCGACTGCGCCGGGTGTCACGAGGCCATTTGGGAAGTCGTCAAGAAAGAAGGCCTGACCAAGGAGAAGACGCGTCTGGGGCAGGTCGTCCAGAGTGCCGAGGAATACCGACAATCCTTCCATGCCAAGCCGGAGAAGGAAAATCCAGAGCGGGTGAATGCCACCTGCGTCGAATGCCATAGCGCCCACGATTTCAATGTGCCGCCCAAGGGCACGGCGCGCCGCACCGTTTGGCACAAGACCATCAACGAGACCTGCGGGAAATGCCACGAAGATCAGTTGGAGATTTATGCCGCCTCCGTTCACGGCGAGGAGGTGATCGACAAGGGCAACATCAAGGCGGCGGTCTGCATCGACTGCCATTCCGCCCATAGTGTCGCCAATACCTCTTCAAACAATTTCAAGCTCGGCAATACCGGTTCATGCGCCAGTTGCCACAAGACGGAGGCGAAGAGTTACTCCGACACCTATCACGGCAAGGTAAACAAACTGGGTTACACCTACACGGCCCGTTGCGTCGACTGCCACGACAGCCACGGCATCAAGCGGATCGACGACCCCAAATCCAAGGTGCATCCCGATAACCGGATGAAGACCTGCCAGAAGTGTCACGACGGCAAAAAAATGCCGAAGGCGACGGCGGGTTTCGCCAGTTTCGCACCCCACGCCAATGCGCACGATTTCGAGAAGTATCCCGAGATGTGGGTCACCACGAAGTTCATGATCGGCCTGCTGATTTTTGTCTTCGCCTTCTTCTGGTTGCATTCCGGCCTCTGGTATTTCCGCGAGTGGAAAGAGCGCAAAGAGCATAAAGCCGAGATGCATGTGCGTACTGAAGGTCTGCAGCTGGATGAGAGTAAGCATTTCCAGCGGTTCCCGATTGGCTGGCGTATTGGACATCTGGCCTTTGCCCTGGCCACCATGACCCTGGTGCTGACGGGGACGACCGCAATGTTCGCCAACACCGACTGGGCGCCGGTTGTCGCCAAGGCGCTCGGCGGCCCACAGGTGCTTGGCATCGTGCACCGGGTTGCCGCTGCCGTGTTCATCAGCATCTTCTTCATTCATTTTGTCTATGTCATGCAGCGCCTGTTGCGCGACAAGGACTTCCGCTGGTTTGGCCCGGATTCGCTGGTGCCCAACTGGAAGGATCTGGATGATTGCATCGGCATGTTCAAGTGGTTCTTCGGCAGAGGCCCGCGGCCGCAGTTCGACCGCTGGACCTATTTCGAGAAATTCGACTACTGGGCGGTGTTCTGGGGTGTGTCGGTCATCGGCGGCAGTGGTTTGATGCTGGCTCTCCCGCACATTACCGCCACTTACCTGCCGGGCTGGGTGTTCAATGTGGCGACGGTGGTGCATGGCGAAGAGGCTTTCCTGGCTGCGGTGTTCCTCTTCACGGTGCATTTCTTCAACAATCACTTCCGCCCCGGCAAACTGCCGCCGCCGGATGTCGTGATGTTCACCGGCACGCAGTCCTTGGAAGAATTCCGGCAAGAGCACCCGGCGCAGTATCAGCGCCTGCTTGAATCCAGGAAACTGCAGGCCTTGCTGGTCGAGGCACCCTCCCGTCCGCTGCATGTGGGTTCGGTGGTGCTTGGCCTGGCGCTGCTTACCATCGGACTGACTCTTCTGGTGCTGGTGTTCAATGGCATTCTTGGCAAGATCGTCGGCGGGTAGCGGCATATCTGGCGGGTAATCAAAAAAGGCCGCGCAACGCGCGGCCTTTTTCTTTTTCTTGACGCGCGTCAAAGAATTCCTTTGGCGCTATCACTAATCTCACAACACAATACCCTTGGTTACTTCAAGGTTTATCAGCGGTGAGTCGAAGAAGTAGCAAGCGATTAGATTGCGGCTGCAATGGTTGAGGGGTGTGCGTACTCATTGTGCGTCATCCTCGTGAAGCGGGATGTCCTGAAAACTGGAGGCGAAAATGGGAACAAGCAGATTGAAGCGTGGCATCGTTGGTATCGTGGCGCTCTGTGCCGCGACACTGTTCGGCGCATCCGGCGCGCTAGCGCAGAAGAAGCCGGATCCGGCCTATGCCAAACAGCAGGATGTGACCCTCGGCCAAATGAAGGGAAACCTGGCAAAGTCGGCCGAATCCAAGATCAAGTACGTCGATGTCAACAACTGCTACAGCTGCCACAAGGACATCAAGGAATTCCATGTCAGCAGCAAGCACGCCAGCGTGAATTGCGCTTATTGCCATACGGACTCCGACAAGCATCTGGCCAAGGATGGCAAGCCTGATGGCATTGTGGCTTCCATTGGCACCCGTACCGACCACGCCGCCTGCGGCACCTGTCACCAGGAGCAGATGAACTCTTTCGCGACGATGAACTACGATTCGCACGCGAAAGTCGAAAAAGCCCAGGCCCGTAGTGTTTCGCCGATGTTCGACAAGCTGATGCAGCCCCACGGCTTCACCCGCGAGCACGCCGAGCCGCGTAGCCACGTCTTTATGACGCTGGATCACCTGATCGTCGATCGCGCCTACGGTGGCCGCTTCCAGCTCAAGGACTGGACCTACATCTCCGACGCCAAGAGCGCCGTGTCCGACATGTGGAAGGTGATGCTGGTCGACAAGGAACCTGGCAACGGCGACCAGAAGGCCTTCATGCCCCAAGTGGCGACCGCCGCCAACCCGGTCTGCATGAACTGCAAGTCCTTCGACAACATCCTGAAGTGGAAGTACATGGGCGACCCGGACCCGAGGGCCAAGTGGAGCCGCGTGTCCAAGCCGGTCGAGTTCGCGCGCGACATCACCCATGCGCTGAACTGCTTCATGTGTCATGACCCGCACTCGTCCGCTCCGCGCGTTGCTCGCGACGGTCTGATCCAGGCGGTGGTAGATCGCGGCGAAGGCACCTATCCGTACGACAAGGCCAAGAGCGAAAAGAACCCGATGAAGAAGGTCACCTTCCGCGACGGTTTCCGTGCCATCGGTCTGCTATCCAAGCCTGACTCCAACCTGATGTGCGCCCAGTGCCACGTCGAGTACAACTGCAACCCCGGCTTCGAGCCGAATGCAGGTCCGGATGGCAAGGACAAGCCGGTCACCATGGCCGACCAGCGCACCAACCTCTTCCAGTGGACCAACGTCTTCGATTACAACAAAAAAATGGTCGAGAAGTTCGGCAACTTCAAGGACTTCCGTCACGCCATCACCGGTGCCGCGCTGTCGAAGATTCAGCACCCGGAGACCGAGACCTTCTGGATGTCCAAGCATGAGCGCGAAGGCGTCGAGTGCAAGGACTGCCACATGGGCAAGGTCGAGAAGAACGGCAAGACCTTCACCAACCACCAGCAGCAGTCGCCGCGCAAGATGCTCAAGGAAACCTGCGTGAAGTGCCACGGTGAGATGACCGAAGAGCAGGCCAAGTACCAGATCGATGCCGTCCAGTCGTATACCCGCGGCAAGATCGTCAAGGCCGAGTTCTGGCTGGCCCAGTTGATCGACACCTTCGTGCGTGCCTACGACGCCGGTGTGCCGCGCAACTCCGAGGCGGTCAAGACTGCGCAGAAGCACCATGACGACGCACAGACCCGTTGGGAATGGTGGACGGCCGAGAACTCCGTCGGCTTCCACAACCCGCAGGCCGCGCGCCAGTCGCTGACCGAGTCGGTGACTCATTCGCAGGCCGGCATCAAGGCGCTGAACGACGCCATTGCCGCGTTGAAGGCGCCTCCTGTAGCGGCGGCCAAGTAGTCCTCTAGGTAGTAACATCATCGGGGCGCGGAATTCCGCGCCCCGGTTTTTTTTCGAGCCGAATCATGATTCCTGAACTCGGGCATGTCGCCCTAATCGTCGCTCTGCAACTCGCCTTGCTGCAAGGCATCCTCGGTCTGGTCGGCGCTTCCCGCGACAATGCGGCGTGGCGCGCGATGGCGCGCGGTGCTGCCGGCGGCCAGTTGCTTTTCGTCCTGCTGGGCTTCCTCGCCCTGATCTGGTCTTTCCTGATCAACGATTTTTCCGTGATGAATGTCGCCGATCACTCGTCGCGCTTCCTCCCGGTGGAATACCGCATCACGGCGGCCTGGGGCTCGCACGAAGGCTCCTTCCTGCTGTGGACGCTGCTGATGGCGGGGTGGACGCTTGCCGTCGTCATTCTTGGCCGCAAACTGCCGGCCGACCTGCATGCCCGCGTGATCGGCATCATGGGGCTGCTGAGCTTCTTCTTTCTCGCCTACCTTCTATTCACCTCCAACCCCTTCATGCGCCTGCATCCGCCGCCGGCGAACGGCAGCGACCTCAATCCGCTGCTGCAGGACCCGGGCATGATCATCCACCCGCCGTTGCTCTACATGGGCTATGTCGGCTTCTCGGTGGCCTTTGCCTTTGCCATCGCCGCACTGATTTCCGGCAAGCTCGATGCAGCCTGGGCGCGCTGGGTGCGCCCGTGGACCCTGATGGCGTGGGTGTTCCTGACACTGGGCATCATGATCGGCTCCTGGTGGGCCTATTACGAGCTGGGCTGGGGCGGTTGGTGGTTCTGGGATCCGAGCGAGAACGCTTCGCTGATGCCCTGGCTGGCCGGCACGGCGCTGTTGCACTCGCTGGTGGTTACCGAACGGCGCGGCGCGCTGCGGGTTTGGACCGTCTTCCTCGCGCTTGTCGTCTTCGCGCTCTCCCTGGTCGGCACTTTTCTGGTGCGCTCGGGCGTGCTGTCCTCGGTGCATGCCTTCGCGCTCGATCCGTTGCGCGGCCTCTTCATCCTGGTCTTCCTCTGCATCCTGATCGGCGGTTCGCTGGTGCTTTTCGCCAAGCGCGCCGGCGCGGTCAAGGTCGCCGGTGACTTTGGCATGATTTCGCGCGAAACGGCCTTGCTGACCGGCAACGTCCTGCTGCTGGCGGCCTTGGCCACCGTGCTGCTGGGCACGCTTTATCCGCTGATCCTCGATGCCTTCGGCCTCGGCAAGATCTCCGTCGGCCCGCCGTATTTCAATGCCGTGTTCGTGCCGATGATGGTGCCGGTGCTGTTGTTGCTCGGCATCGCGCCGTGGATGCGCTGGGGTCGGGAGAGCCTGCCGGAACTGCTGCGGCGCGTGCGCTGGCAGGCGCTAGCCGCCGTGCTGATCGGCATCGCGTTGCCCTTTTTGTTCGAAGTCTGGCGCTGGCAGGCGGCCCTCGGATTGGTGCTCGCCGCCTGGATGATCCTGACCACGATCAGCGGTCTGATCGCTCGTCGCCAGTCAGATGGCGGATTGCCGCTCGCCGCCTACGGCATGGGCTGCGCCCACGTCGGCCTAGCCATCGGCATCATCGGCATGGGCCTGGTGTCGGCCTATCAGAGTGAGAAGACCGTCGCCATGCAGCCCGGCGACAGCGCCAGTCTCGGTCAGTACGAGTTCGTCTTCCGCGGCGCGGAAGAGGTACCGGCTGCCAACTATTCGGCGATGCGCGGAACGATCGAGTTGAAACGACAGGGCCAGGCGGTTGCCACGCTGTTGCCGGAGAAGCGCATCTATCGCAGCGCGCAGATGACGATGACCGAGGCTGCAATTCGCTACGGTTTTGTCGGCGATGTCTATGTCGCCATGGGCGAGCCGCTGGCGGGCGGCACTTGGAGCATGCAGTTGTATCTGAAGCCCTTCGTCGGCTGGTTATGGGGCGGGGCGATACTGATGGCGCTGGGCGGCCTGTTGGCGGCCCTGGGTTTGCGTAGCAAGGGAGTACGGGAATGAGTCTGTGGATCGGGGTGGGGTGTTTCGTCGTCGTCGCGCTGGTGTTCCTGCTGGTTCCGCTCTGGCGGCAAAAGTCGGCGCTGGCGGGACGGCATGATGCGCGACGCTGGCCGACGATGGGCTTGCTCGGGGCGCTTCCCGCACTAACCGTCGGGCTTTACATCTATCTCGGCGCCCCGGGCATTCTCAAGGAGCAGGCGCTGACCCAGGCCCAATCGAATTACGATGTCGATGGCATGGTCAAGGCGCTGGAGGACAAGCTGAAAGCGACGCCCAACGATCCTGATGGCTGGTATGCGCTCGGTCGCGCCTACATCGCGTTCTCGCGCTATGCGGATGCCGAGGAGGCATTGCGCAAGGCGACAACGCAGGCGCCGCAGGACGCGCGGATCATCGCCCAGTATGCCGAAGCGATGGCCCTCAAGCAGGGCAGCCTCGACGGGCGGCCGCTGGAGCTGATCCAGGCGGCCCTGGAAATCAGCTATGAGGAGGAAAAGGCGCTGGAATTGGCCGGCCTCGCCGCATTCCAGAAGGAGAACTGGGCCGAAGCGCTGCATTACTGGCGGCGTCTGCTGAAGCTGTTGCCGAAAGTGACGGAACATCACGAGGCCATCGCCCAAGCCGTCCTGACCGCGGAAAGAAAGCTGGACATCCGTCTCGGCGGCACGGGCGTGCCGCTACCGCCGCCGCCCGCCGAACCGAAGAAGGCGCCGCACTGACGGATTGTCATCGTTATCCTTTCTCTCAGGATTCCCGCCCATGTCCCCCACCCTGCGTATCCTCGCGCTCGCACTCCCGCTTGCCATGCTGCCCGCCTATGGCCAGGCCGAGTCCTCGCCCTACGTGGCGCTCGACGCCAAGGGAAATAAGACCGTGCCGAAGGCCGGCGCCCGTCCCCATCCCTGCGTGCTCGATACCGCCACCGGCCTGGTCTGGGAAGTCAAGACCGACGACAACGGTCCGGGCGACAAGGACTGGAGCTACACCTGGTACGACAAGAAGAAACACGACGAAGGCTTCCCTGTCGGCTACCCCGACGGCGGACACTGCACCCACAAGGGCAGTTGCGATACCGCGGGCTATGTCGTCGCCACCAACAAGCGCCGGCTGTGCGGCTTCAGCGACTGGCGGCTGCCGAGCGCGGAAGAGCTCGAAGGTCTGCTGCGTCCCGACCTGCCGAAGAAGATCGACGAGCGATTTTTCCCGAACTCCCTCGCTGATTATTACTGGAGCGGCGCCTACGTCGCCCTCGATGTGGGCGGTGCGATGTTCGTGAGCTTCGAGCATGGCATGCCCCTCGCGGGCAACAGCGCCGCCGCCGCCGCGGTGCGCCTGGTGCGCGGCCCGGTCAAACCCTGACCGGGCTTTGAGACCGATCTAGCCCACCCGGCCGAATCAGCGTGCTGGTGCGACCGGGAAACGCGAGACGTTAAGACCCCCCCGGGAGGAGGGCGAAGGGGGCGGGCATTAAACCAGCACCAGGTTGTCGCGGTGAATCAGTTCCGACTCGTCCAGGTAGCCGAGCAGGCTTTCGATCTCGTGGCTGGCGTGTCCGACGATTCTTTTGGCATCGGAACTGGCGTAGTTGATCAGTCCGCGCGCGACTTCTGTCCGGTTTGAATCGAGACAAGCCACCGCCGCGCCGCGTCCGAATTCGCCTTCAATGCTCTGCACGCCGATCGGCAGCAGGCTTTTCCCGCTCTTGAGCGCATTGACGGCGCCAGCATCGATCACGACCGCGCCGGCCAGTCGGAGGTGGTCTGCCAGCCATTGCTGGCGCGCTGCCAGGGGAGAGGTGTTGGCCTTGAGGCAGGTGCCGATCGTGTCGCCGTTGGCGGCACGGATCAACGCGCCCGTTTCCCGGCCGCCGACGATCAGCGTGTGCGCGCCGCTCCGGGCGGCACGTTGCGCGGCGCGGATCTTGGTGATCATGCCGCCCTTGCTGATGCCGCTGCCGGCACCGCCGGCAATGGCTTCAAAACCCTTATTTTCGGCATCGCCCTCGCTGATCAATGTGGCGTTGGGGTCTTGTCTGGGGTCGGCCGTAAACAGCCCTTGCTGGTCGGTGAGGATGATCAGCGCCTCGGCCTCGATCAGGTTGGCCACCAGCGCCCCCAGCGTATCGTTATCGCCAAAACGAATCTCGTCGGTGACGACCGTGTCGTTTTCATTGATGATCGGTACCACGTCCAGATCGAGCAGGGTGTTCAGCGTCGACCGGGCATTCAGATAGCGGTTGCGATCGGACAGGTCTTCGTGGGTGAGCAGCACCTGGGCCGATTTGAGCCCGTGTTGCGCAAAGACGGTTTCGTAGGCCTGCGTCAGACCCATCTGGCCAACGGCGGCAGCGGCCTGCAGGGCGTGCATCGCATGGGGCCGTTTGGCCCAGCCCAGTCGCTGCATGCCGGCCGCAATGGCGCCAGACGACACGAGAACAATCTGCCGGCCGGAACTGTGGAGCATGGCAATTTGCCGGGCGCACTCGGCAATGAAATCCGTGGCGAGCCCCGCGCCATTGTTGGTCACCAGGGCACTGCCCACCTTGACCACAATCCGCCTGCTGGCCGCGATGGTTTTACGCATGATCTGACGGGGTTTCCACCGCCGGGGCTTCCAAGAACTGCATGATCTTCTGGCACACGGCGGTACAACCCTCGCCCGTTGCGGCGGAAACGGCAAACAATGGCCCGGACCCAGCCAACTCGCCCCTGGCGGCCAGTGCGCGGGTCAGGAGCCGGATTCTTTCTTCACGCTCGGCCGGCGGGATCAGGTCGATCTTGTTGAGGACGATCCAGCGCGGCTTCAAAAACAGCGCCTCATCGTAATTCCTGAGTTCTTCGACAATAGCCTCCGCATCGGCAACCGGGTCGACTTGCGGATCAAAGGGCGCCGCGTCGATCAGATGCAGCAGCACGCGGGTGCGTTGCAGGTGCTTGAGAAAGCGATGCCCCAGGCCAGCGCCCTCTGAGGCGCCCCGGATCAGGCCCGGAACGTCGGCGATAACGAAGCTCTGGTTTTCACCCACCCGCACCACGCCAAGATTGGGCTGCAAGGTGGTGAATGGGTAATCGGCCACCTTCGGCCGCGCCGCGGAAACGGCGCGAATGAAGGTCGATTTGCCCGCGTTGGGCAAGCCCAGCAAGCCGACATCGGCCAGCACCTTGAGCTCGAATTTCAGTTCGCGCGCTTCGCCGACCCCGCCGGGGGTGCATTGTCGCGGAGCGCGATTGACGCTTGACTTGAAGTGGATGTTGCCCAAGCCCCCCTGGCCGCCCTTGGCCACCAGGGCGCTGGCGCCATCGGCATCCAGGTCGGCCAGCACCGTGCCGGATTCGACGTCGGTGACCACCGTGCCCACGGGGACGCGCAGGATCATGTCGCTGCCGCACTTGCCGTAACAGTCGGCGCCGCGCCCATTGCCGCCATGCTCGGCGCGATGGATGCGCGTATAGCGGTAATCGATCAGGGTGTTGAGGTTGCGATCCGCCATGATGATGATGCTGCCGCCACGACCGCCATCGCCCCCGTCAGGGCCGCCCCGGGGAATGTATTTTTCGCGGCGAAATGAGGCCGCGCCGTTCCCGCCATTGCCGGCGGTCACGGAGATGAGGGCTTCGTCGAAGAATTTCATGGTGGAAAGTAAAAAGCCCTATCCGGGAGGACAGGGCTTTGTTTGTCCGGTTGGCCTAAATTACGTGGCAGAAACGGCAACTGGGACGATGCTTACATATCTCCGCTCTTTGGCGCCCTTGACCAGAAATTGCACGGTGCCGGTGATTTTCGCGAAAAGTGTATGGTCCTTGCCGATGCCGACGTTGTCGCCCGGATGGAACTGCGTGCCGCGCTGGCGCACGATGATATTGCCCGCCGGAACCAGTTGTCCGCCGTAACGCTTGACGCCCAGTCGCTTGGATTCCGAATCGCGGCCGTTCCTGGAACTGCCGCCTGCTTTTTTATGTGCCATGGTGTGCTCCTAATCTGGAATCAGGCGGGGTTAGATGCTGAATGCGCCGATTTCAAGTTCGGTATAGTTCTGCCGGTGCCCTTGATGTTTCTGGTAATGCTTGCGCCGCCGCATCTTGAAAATGTTGATCTTGGGATGGCGGCCTTGTGAAATGACCTTGGCAGTGATCGTTACGCCGGACAACATGGGGGTACCGATTTTTACGGTATCGCCAGCGCCGACCATCAACACTTGATCCAGGGAAATTTCAGTGCCCACATCTGCCGGTATCTGTTCTACTTTGATTTTTTCGCCAGCGGTAACACGATACTGTTTTCCGCCGGTTTTTATGACCGCATACATGTTGGACTCCAAAAATAGTTCTAAAGAACCCGCTATGATAATGGCCAAGCCCCGCCAGGTCAATAAGGATGATTATTCATTGACTCGCGCCAGCCGGGTGCCTACCATCGCCCTCCCGCTTCTGGATGTTCTGCCGTGAATCTTTCCGCCATTTATTCCCTGATCGCCAGCGACATGCAGGCCGTGGACGCTGTCATCCGTGAGCGCCTGTATTCCGATGTGCCCCTGGTCCGGCAGGTTGCCGAATACATCATCGCGGGCGGCGGCAAGCGCATGCGCCCGGCGTTGCTGTTGTTGTCGTCCGGCGCGGTGGCTTATCCGGGGCGCCAACATCTTGAACTGGCCGCCGTGGTCGAGTTCATCCATACCGCCACGCTGTTGCACGACGACGTCGTCGATGAATCGGCCCTGCGCCGCGGCCGGGATACGGCCAACACCGAATTCGGCAACGCCGCCAGCGTTCTGGTGGGTGATTTCCTGTATTCGCGCGCCTTCCAGATGATGGTCGGCGTGGGCAGCATGCGCGTCATGCAGGTGCTGGCCGATGCCACCAACATCATCGCCGAGGGCGAAGTGCTGCAATTGATGAATTGCCACAACGCGGCTATCGACGTCGAGGATTATCTGCGCGTGGTGCGTTACAAGACCGCCAAGTTGTTCGAAGCCGCCGCGCGGCTGGGCGCCATTCTGGGCAATTCCTCGCCCGCCATCGAGGCGGGCCTGGCGGATTATGGGATGCACCTGGGAACGGCCTTCCAGATTGTCGATGACGTGCTGGATTACTCGGGTGAAGAAGGCGAGATCGGCAAGCACTTGGGCGATGATCTGGCCGAGGGCAAGCCAACCCTGCCGTTGATCCATGTCATGCGGCATGGACAACCCGCCCAGTCCGAACTGGTGAAGAATGCCCTGGAGCAGGGCGGGCGCGCGGCTTTTCCGGAAATCATCCAGGCGGTGCAGGCCACCGGCGCCCTCGATGTGGCCATGGACGTGGCGCAGGGCGAGGCGGAGCGGGCCAAACAGGCATTGATCGTGTTGCCGGACACGCAATATCGGGAGGCTCTGATACAATTAGCCTCCTTTGCAATCACGCGACGTCATTGAGCCGTGGGGGCAATGTAACGAGTTCGGGGTGTAGCTCAGCCTGGTAGAGTACTGCGTTCGGGACGCAGGAGTCGGAGGTTCGAATCCTCTCACCCCGACCAGCAAATTGGAAGCAAAGGGCAGACGTGTTGAAGGTAATCCTGCTGATCCTGGCTATCTTGCTGGTCTACTGGCTCTTTTGGGGCCAGCGGAAGAAAAATTCCACAGATGGTTCGGCCGACAAAAGCGCCCCGGCGAGTCCCGAGAAAATGGTGATTTGCGCGCACTGCCAGTTGCATGTGCCGGAGAGCGAGTGTGTGACGGCCGAGGGGCGTCATTACTGCTGCGATGAGCACGCCCGGCTTGGCCAATCCTGACGCTGCCGACCCGGTTTCCCCGCGCGCCGAACTGCCAGGCACGGCAGATTCGCAGAACGAATCGTTCTGGCGCCCCCTTGAATATTTCGCCTATTACCGACTGATCGTTGCCGGCATTTTCCTTGCGGCGACGGTGTTCACGCAGGAATGGCTGCATGTCGGGGCGCAGGATCCCCGGTTGTTTTTCTGGACCAGCGCGGTCTATCTGCTGTTCGCGATCGCCCATCTGGTGACGCTGGCGCAGTGGCGTCAGGCGTTCAACCTGCAACTCAATGTGCAGGTGCTCGGCGATATCTTTTTCCTGACCCTGCTGGTGTTCGCCAGCGGTGGCGGGAAAAGCGGGATTTCGATGTTGCTGCTGGTGGTGCTGGCTGGCGCCGGCCTGGTCGGCCAGGGGCGCATGGTTTTATTCTATGCCGCCGTGGCAACCCTGTCCTTGTTGCTCGAACAATCCTATCGCGTGCTGGCCTATCAAGGGGCTGTCGAGGATTTTTTGCGCACCGGGCTGACCAGCATCGGATTTTTCGGTTCGGCGATCACCGCCCGCCTGCTGGCGCTGCGGGTGGTCGCCAACGAGGCGCTGGCCCGGAAGCGCGGCATCGATCTGGCCGACCAACTGCGCATCAACGAGCAGGTGATTCGCGACATGCAGGATGGCGTGCTGGTGATCGATGCCGCCGGCCGGGTGCGTCAATCGAATCCTCAGGCCGCCCAACTACTGGGGCTTGACGCCCCGATCAATGCGTTAAGCCAGCCTGGCGCCGTCCTGCCAGCGCCGACTTTGGCGGCCTGTGCGCCGGCCCTGGCGCGGGAGTTTCTCATTCGGCGCCTGCGTGGTATCGAGTCAGAAACGGTGATCCAGGCGCCGCATAGCGGGCGCACCCTGCGCGCCCGTTTTTTGCCGCCGGGGGCGGGAGGCAATGCGCTGATCTATCTGGAAGATGTCGGGCGCCAGCAACAAAAGGCGCAGCAGATGAAGCTGGCGGCATTGGGCCGCCTGACGGCCAACATGGCGCACGAGATTCGCAACCCGCTGGCCGCGATCAGCCATGCCGCGGAACTGCTGGCCGAAGAGCCGCCGAGCCCGGGGACGGAGCGCCTGACGCGCATCATTGGCGATAACACGCAACGGCTCAACCGGCTGGTGGCGGAAACCATGGAGCTGGGGCGCCGTGATCGCGTCAGCCTGGAACTGATCGACATGGCAAGTTTCATGCACCAGTTGCGGGAAGAGTTGGCGCTCCAGGATGCAACCAGCATTGCGCGGATCGACGTCGAACTGCCCGAAAAGTTTTCGCTGTGTTTCGATCGGGGACATCTGCATCGGGTGCTGGCCAACCTGTTGAGCAACGCCTTGCGCCACGCCAGCGCCGCGCCGGGAGCGGTGCGGATCGTCGGGGAGCAGGGCAGGTTCCCCAATCGCTCCAGCCTGCACGTCATGGATGACGGGCAGGGCATTGACGAGGCGGCGCGCATCCAGGTATTCGAGCCGTTCTACACCACCAGCGTCGCCGGCACGGGCTTGGGACTCTACATCGCTCGCGAATTGTGCGAGGCCAACGGAGCGCGTCTTTCCCTGCTCGAAAATTCACCCGGCGCGCATTTCTGCCTATCATGCATGGCGACGTGTCCGGAGAAGCCAGGTGACTAATGCAGAAGTAAACAACAGCATGCGGGTGCTCGTCGTCGACGACGAAGCGGACATCCGGGAACTGCTGGATATGACATTGGCGCGGATGGGCCTGAGTTGCGACTGCGCCGCCAGCGTGGCGGAAGCGCGGCAGTATCTGCTGGACAACACTTACCGGCTCTGCCTGACCGACATGCGCATGCCGGACGGCGACGGGCTGGAGCTGGTGCGGCATATCGAAGCCGCGCACCCCGCCTTGCCGGTGGCGGTGATCACGGCGCATGGCAGTACCGAGAATGCCGTTGCCGCGCTCAAGGCCGGCGCCTTTGATTATCTGTCGAAGCCGGTTTCCCTGGCGCAATTGCGCACCCTCGTGAAATCGGCGCTGGCCCTGCCCGAAACCAAAACCGCCGGTGCGCCGCAGGGTCAAGAACTGCTGGGTTCATCGCTCCCCATGACCCAGGTGCGCGCACTGATTGGCAAGGTGGCGCGCAGCGAAGCGCCGGTTTACATCTCCGGAGAATCAGGCAGCGGCAAGGAACTGGCGGCACGCCTGATCCATCGTCAAAGCGTGCGCGGCGACCGGCCGTTCGTCGCCGTGAACTGCGGCGCGATTCCGGAAAACCTGATGGAAAGCGAGTTTTTCGGTTATCGCAAGGGGGCGTTTACCGGCGCCGAAACCGAGCGCGAGGGCTTTTTCCAGGCCGCCGACAACGGCACGCTATTTCTTGACGAGGTCGCCGACCTGCCCCTGGCGATGCAGGTCAAGCTGTTGCGCGCCATCCAGGAAAAGCAGGTGCGCCGGGTCGGCGCGACGGCCGAGGAACCGGTCAATGTGCGCATCATTTGCGCCACGCACCAGAATCTGCGCCAATTGGTGGATGAAAACAAATTCCGCCCGGACCTGTTTTTCCGCATCAATGTGATCGAGATTCGCATGCCGTCGCTGCGGGAGTGCAGCGACGATGTGCCAGATCTGGCGCGCCGCATCCTGGATCGGCTGGCCGCCGCCAGCCATTTGGTCGCGCCGGCCATCACCCCGCGCGCGCTGGCGACGCTGCGGGACTATGCTTTTCCTGGCAATGTACGCGAACTGGAAAACATTCTGGAGCGCGCGCTGGCGCTGCACGCCAATGGCACCATCGATGTGGCTGACCTGCAATTGCAGCCGCGGAAAGCCTCCGCTTCCGATACGGCGGAGTTAGGCGGCCGGCCCTTGCAGGATTACCTTGATGAGCAGGAACGCAAGGCCATCCTCGATGCACTGCAAAAGACGCGCTTCAACCGCACCGCGGCGGCGCGCATGCTTGGCGTGAGTTTTCGTTCGTTGCGCTATCGCATGGAACGGCTGAGTCTCAATGACGCTGCCGGTTGAAGCTGACTGGCATGTCGATGCGGGTGGCTGGCTGGTTGGCTGCGCGCGGGTGGCTAGCCCGAATCATGATTCGCGGCCAGCGGGAGAGGCGATCCGCCTGATCGTCATCCATGCCATCAGCCTGCCGCCCGGCCAGTTTGGCGGCGACGCGGTGGTTGAGTTTTTCACCAACCGGCTTGACCCGGCCGCGCATCCCTATTTCGCCACGATCGCCGGCCAGCGCGTCTCGGCCCACTTCTTCATCCGGCGCGATGGCGCCGTGACGCAGTTCGTTTCCTGTCATGAGCGCGCCTGGCATGCGGGCATGTCGTGCTGGCGGGGGCGCGAGCGTTGCAATGATTTTTCACTGGGCATCGAACTTGAAGGCGCTGACCACACCGACTTCGCGGTCGCGCAGTACCGGACGCTGAATCGCTTGTTGGCCGCCTTGCAGCGGCATTCACCCGGCGCGGCGATTGCCGGGCATGCCGATATTGCCCCGGGCCGCAAGACCGATCCGGGCCCGCATTTCGACTGGTCGCGCGTGGTTTCACTGCAACGCGCGCCGCTCGGTTGACATGCCGCGCGCAAATTATCTTGCATTAAAAAAAACGACCCACTACCATTAGTGCCCAAAGGTCGTTGACCCACTACATCTAGTAGGTCGCAACAACAGGCAACCGTGACGGAGGGTGCATGCAGGAAGACGCGAGGCGCACGCTGAACAGCCGGATTGAATTCCCGTTCCGGCCGCGTTGCGTGCCTCCGCGCCCTGTCATTTGCAGCTTCCGCGCCCGACCTTCTCCCCTTCAAGTTTTCCGCGCGCCTGCCGCAAACACAGGGATGGGCTATGAAAGCGCATGAATTCATCGATTCCGGTCCGCCGGCGTTGTTGAATAATCCGTGCTGTTGTAGGCGGGTTGTTTGTTGTTCTTTCCTCAAACTTGAGTAATGGAGGTTCAATATGGCTGAAGAGAAGAAGGTCAAGAAGCCGGCGGCGGTGAAGAAAACTACAGCTGCCAAGCCGGCTGCAAAAAAAGTTGCTGCCAAACCGGCGGCGAAGAAAGTTGTTGCGAAACCGGCTGCCAAGAAAGCTGCTGCCAAACCGGCGGCGAAGAAAGTTGCCGCGAAGCCGGCTGCCAAGAAAGCCGCGCCGAAGAAAGCTGCTGCGAAGCCGGCCGCCAAGAAAGTAGCCGCGCCGAAGAAAGCTGCCGCGAAGCCGGCTGTCAAAAAAGCCGCGGTTGCGAAACCTGCAGCGAAGAAAGTCGCACCGAAGAAAGCTGCGCCGAAGCCGGCTACTGCCCCTGCGGCGACGCCTTCGACCGCTGCCACGCCGGGACTCAAGTCGTCGCTCAATCCGGCGGCTGCCTGGCCGTTTCCTACGGGCTCGCGTCCGTCCTGAACCGGGCGACGTCTCGTCGGTCAAGGCTGGTGGCTGCCCCGCGCAGCCCCCAGCCTTTTTAATTTCCGCCAATCGCTGGCGGTTGCGGCATCAGCCGCCGCCGAAATAGTGTCCCATGCGTTCCAGCCCGGCGGCGAGCTTTGCGGCGCCAACGGTGTAGGCGAAGCGCATGTGTGTCGCGGGCGCATTGGCGCCAAAATCCAGGCCTGGCGTTGCCGCCACGCCGGCTTGTTCGATGAGCTTGCCGGCCAGCGCCTGGCTGTTCCTGTCCAGTGCGCTGCTGTCGGCATAAATGTAGAAAGCCCCTTGCGGTTCGCTGTCGACGCGAAATCCCAGTTGCCGCAAACCCGGCAACAGCAAATCGCGCCGCGCGCGAAATTCCTCGCGGCGCGCTTCCAGGATGGCGATGGTTTCCGGGGCGAAGGCCGCCAGTGCGGCGTGTTGCGCGGGCGCCGAGGGGGCGATGTAGAGGTTCTGCGCCAGTTTCTCGATATCGCGCACCCGGTGCGGCGGGACCACCAGCCAGCCGAGCCGCCAGCCGGTCATGCCAAAGTATTTAGAGAAACTGTTGATGACGATGATCTCGTCAGAAATTGACAGCGCGGTATTCGCATCGACACCATAGGTCAGGCCGTGATAGATCTCGTCGACGATCATCGCGCCGCCGCGCGCACGGACCGTCTGCCAGAGTCTGGACAACTGCGCCGGTTCGATCAGGGTGCCGGTCGGGTTGTTGGGCGAAGCCACCAGCAAGCCGCGGGTCTTCGCCGTCCAGCCAGCGCCGACTTTTTCTATGGTGGGCTGAAAATTGCTCGTGGCATCGACGTTGAGCGGGCGCGGCACGCCTTCGAGCAGGCGCACGAAGTGGCGGTTGCAGGGGTAGCCGGGATCGGTGAGCAGCCATTCGTCGCCGGGGCTGATCAGGGCCCCCAGCGCCAGCAGTAGCGCACCCGAAGCGCCGGCGGTGACGATGATGCGCGCCGGATCGACAGCGACACCGTAGCGCGTTGCATAGAAGTCGGCGATGGCCTCGCGCAGTTGCGGCAGACCCAGCGCGTGGGTATAGAAAACCTGGCCGCCGGCAATGAAGCGCTGCGCCGCCTCGATGACCGGCTGGGGTGTCGGAAAGTCGGGTTCGCCGACCTCCATGTGGATGATGTCGCGGCCCTGCGCCTCCAGCGCTTTCGCCTTCGCCATCAGTTCCATGACGTGGAAGGGTTCGATCCCGGCCATGCGGGCGGCTGTTTTCATGTGCGAACTCCAAAGAGAGCGGTCATCCGGTTGTTGAGGCGGTCGTGGCATTTTAGGGCTCGTAAACGAATCACCAGAACATTCTGTCCAGCTTAGAATGCTCCGACCCAATCCAACCGAGCTGGAGAAACCCAAATGGACGAGTCTTTGCGCCGCGCCGCGCTTGAATACCATCGCCTGCCCCGTCCCGGCAAGATCGCCGTGACGCCGATCAAATCGCTCGCCACCCAGTCCGACCTGTCGCTCGCCTATTCGCCCGGCGTTGCCGCGGCCTGCGAGGAGATCGAGCGCGACCCGTCTACCGCCGCCCTTTACACATCGCGCGGCAATCTGGTGGCCGTCATCACCAACGGCACCGCCGTGTTGGGCCTGGGGGACATCGGGCCGCTTGCCGGCAAGCCGGTCATGGAAGGCAAGGGCGTGTTGTTCAAGAAATTCGCCGGCATCGATGTGTTCGACATCGAAATCGCCGAGCACGATGCCGACAAACTGGTCGACATCATCGCCGCGCTCGAACCCACCTTCGGCGGCATCAACCTGGAAGACATCAAGGCGCCGGAATGTTTCCTCGTCGAGCGCAAGCTGCGCGAGCGTCTGCGCATTCCCGTCTTCCATGACGACCAACACGGCACGGCGATCATTTCCGCCGCCGCCGTCCTGAACGGTCTGCGCGTCGTCGACAAGAATATCGGCGCGGTCAAGCTGGTTTGTTCCGGGGCCGGCGCGGCCGCCATTGCCTGCCTTGATTTGCTGGTGAGTCTCGGTATCGATCGTAGCAAAGTGTTCGTCTGCGACAGCAAGGGCGTGATTCACACCGGACGCCAAAATCTGGATGAGTCGAAACAGCGCTATGCCCAGGTCACCGAGGCGCGCAGCCTGGCCGATGTGATGCCGGGCGCCGACATTTTCCTCGGCCTGTCCACTGGCGGCGTGCTGAAGCCGGAAATGGTTGCCGGCATGGCGAAAAATCCGCTGATCCTGGCGATGGCCAACCCCGATCCGGAAATCCTGCCAGAGGACGCGCAGGCGGTGCGTCCCGACTGCATCATCGGCACCGGCCGGTCGGATTACCCGAACCAGGTCAACAACGTGCTGTGCTTCCCCTACATGTTCCGCGGCGCGCTCGATGTCGGGGCGACGACGATCAACGAATCGATGAAGATCGCGGCGGTGAAGGCCATCGCCGATCTCGCCCATGCCGAACAGTCGGAAGTGGTGGCGGCCGCTTATGGCAACGCCAACCTGAGTTTCGGCCGCGAATACCTGATTCCCAAGCCCTTCGACCCGCGTCTGATCCTCAAGGTGGCGCCGGCGGTGGCGCAGGCGGCGATGGATTCCGGGGTGGCGGCGCGGCCGATCGCCAACATGGACGCTTATCGCCAGCAGCTCAACGAGTTCGTCTATCAATCGGGCTTTGTCATGAAGCCGGTGTTCGCCGCCGCCAAGCTAAAGCCGGCGCGTGTCGTCTTCTGCGAGGGCGAGGACGAGCGCATGCTGCGCGCGGCGCAGGCCGTCGCCGACGAGGGGCTGGCCCGGCCGATCCTGATCGGCCGCCCGGAAGTCGTCGAGACGCAAATCGTTCGCCAGGGCTTGCGCATTCGCGCCGGCGCGGATTTCGAACTGATCAATCCTGATTCCGACCCGCGCTACAAGGAACTCTGGCAGGACTATTTTGATCTGACCTGCCGCAAGGGCGTCGGCGCCGAGTATGCCAAGCGCGAGATGCGCCGCCGCACCACGCTGATCGGCGCCATGCTGGTGCGCCACAATTATGCCGATGCCATGCTCTGCGGCACCTTCGGCAAGCACTCGCTGCACCTGCCCTACATTGCCGATGCCATTGGGCGGCGTCCCGGCATCGACAATTTTTATGCGATGAACATGCTGATCCTGCCCGAGCGCACCCTGTTCATTGGCGACACCTATGTCAACTACGACCCGACCGCCGCCCAGATCGCCGAAATGACCCAACTGGCGGCCGAGGAAGTGCGACGTTTCGGCCTGACGCCCAAGGTGGCGTTGTTGTCCCATTCGAGTTTCGGCACCGAGGACACGCCGACGGCGCAAAAGATGCGCGCCGCGCTGGCCTTGCTGCGCGAGCAGGCGCCCGACCTCGAAGTCGAAGGCGAAATGCACGGCGATGCCGCGCTCGACCCCGACATTCGCCGTCAGGTCTTTCCCCGCGCCAACCTGTCCGGTCCGGCCAACCTGCTCATCATGCCGACGCTAGACGCCGCGAATATCGCCTTCAATCTTTTGAAGACGGCGGCCGGCGAGGGGCTGACCGTCGGCCCGCTGTTGCTCGGCGCGGCGCGCCCGGTGCATATCCTGACCCCGACGGCGACCGTGCGGCGTATCGTCAACATGACCGCGCTGCTGTCGGTTGAAGTGGCGCATGGACAGCTGCACGCAGCCGGTTGACGAAAATATGAGAAAGTGGTGTAGGATTTGTGCGCAATTACTTAATTCAAATGAGTTAAGTCCTTTACATGTGATTATTTAGCCCCGTGCCCATGAAATCGACATCCAAGAAACTGCTGGCGTTGCTCGTAATGGCGGGCTTTGCCCTCGGTGCGGTGAATGCCGCAACTGCCGCTACCCCGGAAAAGAAACCGGCCGCCAGCAAGAAGGCTGCCGCCAAGCCGGCGCCCCGCGTGGTCAAGAAGGCCAAGAAGGACGCGGCGGCTTCCGCCAAGCCCCGATCCTCCGCGGCGGTGGAACAAGATGGCGGCGTGATGCCGAAACTGTCCTCCTCGGCAGCGGTCGTGATCGACCAGGCGAGTGGTGAAATTCTCTACGAAAAGAACGCCAATGCCGTCGTGCCGATCGCCTCGATCACCAAGTTGATGACGGCGATGGTGGCGCTGGATGCAGCGCCCGATCTGGCCGAAATCCTGACGATCGGCAAGGACGATATCGACCTCCTGAAAGGCACGCATTCACGGCTGGCGGTGGGCACCCAACTGACGCGCGAGGAGATGCTGCGGCTGGCGCTGATGTCCTCCGAAAACCGCGCTTCGTCGGCCCTGTCGCGCCACTACCCGGGCGGGCGCGAGGCCTTTGTCGCCGCCATGAATCACAAGGCGCGCGAGCTTGGCCTCACCGACACCCGCTTTGCCGATCCGACGGGATTGACGGCCGCGAATGTGGCCAGCGCCCACGACCTCGTCAAGATGGTCGATGCCGCCCATCAGTATCCGCTGATCCGCGAGTTTTCCACCATGGGAGAACATCAGGTGGCGGTAAAAGGACGCCCGCAGACCTTCCGCAACACGAACGCGCTGGTGAAGAGCGATGCCTGGCACATCGGCCTGTCAAAGACCGGTTACATCAGCGAGGCGGGCAAGTGCCTGGTCATGCAGACCTGGGTCAACAACAAACCGACCATCATCGTGTTGCTCGATTCCTGGGGCAAGCTGACCCGTGTCGGCGACGCCAACCGCATCAAGCGCTGGGTGGAAAGTCTGGCCAGCGCGCCGGATTCATTCAGAGGCTGATAGCGCCGGTACCGCAAGATGCGCGTTGCCCTGTTTGTGACCTGTCTGGTCGATTTGATGCGCCCGCGCATCGGTTTTGCCGCCATCGAACTGCTGGAAGCCGCCGGCTGCGATGTGATCGTCCCGGCCGGCCAGACCTGCTGCGGTCAGCCTGTCTGGAACAGTGGCGACCGCGCAGCGGCGGCGGCGCTGGCCAAAAAAGTCATCGACGAGTTCGTCGGCAGCGAATATGTCGTCGTGCCGTCCGGCTCCTGCGCCGATCAGATCCGCAACGAATATCCGGTCATTCTGGCCGACGAACCGGAATGGCGGGCGCGCGCCGTGGAACTGGCCGGCCGGGTCTACGAACTCACCGATTTTCTGGTGAATGTCGCCCACATCAAGACCTTGCCGGGCAACTTCTCCGGCAGCGTAACCTATCACGACTCCTGTACCGGCCTGCGCGGCATGGGCATCAAGGAACAGCCGCGCGCCCTGCTGGCCAAGATGTCGGGCGTCGAATTGAAGGAAATGGCGGCTGCCGAGGAATGCTGTGGTTTTGGCGGCACCTTCTCGGTGAAGTTCGGCGAGATTTCGGCGGCGATTGCCGCAAAGAAGTGCGGCAATGCCTGTGCCACCGGCGCGCAGACCATCGTTGGCGGCGATCTCGGCTGCCTGCTCAATATCGAGGGCAAGCTGCGTCGCCTGGGTGACGAAACGACCCAGGTCAGGCATATCGCCGAAGTGCTGACGGCAAAAAAATAAAGCCATGGAAAGCCGCTCCCGCCATTTCAAGGCCAATGCCGCCGCATCGCTGGCCAATCCGGTATTGCAGACCAATCTCAAGACCGCCAAGGGAAAGTTTGTCGACAAGCGCGCCATTGCCATCAAGGAGATCGACGACTTCGAGGGCTCGCGCGAGGCCGCCAAAAACATCCGCAACCGGGTGCTGGAGAACCTCGACCTCTGGCTCGAAAAATTTGAGGAAAGCGCCACGGCGCGCGGCGCCACCGTGCTGTGGGCGAAGGACGGCGAGGAGATCTGCCGCCACGTCGCCGAAATCGGACAGCGCCACGGCGTGCAGAAAGCCGCCAAGTCGAAGTCGATGCTGTCCGAGGAGGCCAACCTCAATCTGGCGCTCACGGCAGCCGGCATCCGGCCGATCGAAACCGATCTCGGCGAATACATCCTGCAGATCAACGACAACGAGCCGCCCTCGCACATCATCGCGCCAGTGGTGCACAAAAGTCTCGATGAAGTCGCGGATTTGTTCCACCAGGTGCACAAGACACCGCGCAAGACCGAGATTCCGGCCCTGACGCGCGAGGCGCGCGAAGTGCTGCGCGAACACTTTCTCACCGCCGACATGGGCATCTCCGGCGGCAATTTCCTCGTCGCCGAAACCGGCTCGGTGGCGCTCGTCACCAACGAGGGCAACGGCCGCATGGTGACCACCCTGCCGCGCGTCCATGTGGTCATCACCGGCATCGAAAAGGTGGTGCCGACGCTCGAGGACCTGACGCTGCTGCTGCGTTTGTTGCCGCGCTCGGCCACCGGCCAGTCGATCTCCAACTATGTGTCAGTGCTCACTGGCGTCAAGACGCCCGAGGAGCGGGACGGTCCGGAACATCTCTATTTCATCCTCGTCGACAACGGCCGCGCCGACGTCGTGGGCACGGAATTCCAGGACATGCTGCGCTGCATCCGTTGTGGCGCCTGCATGAACCACTGCCCGGTCTACCAGACGATCGGCGGCCATGCCTATGGCTGGGTTTATCCCGGCCCGATGGGTTCGGTGCTCACGCCGCTATATACCGGACTGGAAAACGCCATCGATCTGCCGCAAGCCGCCACGCTGTGCAATCAGTGCGGCGTGGTTTGCCCGGTGATGATCCCGCTGCCCGAGCTGCTGCGCCGGCTCCGCGAAAAACAGGTTGAAAAACACCTGCGGCCCTGGTTCGAGCGCTTCGCCCTGAAAATCTGGGCCAAGGTGGCGGCCAGTCCGTCGCTGTATGCGCTGGGCTCCTGGCTGGGGGTGCGCTACCTCAAGTGGCTGGCGGGCGGCCGTGATCGTATCGCCGTGTTGAGTGCCGCCCCGGAATGGACTCTGGGCCGAGACTTCCCCGCGCCGGAGGGCAAGACCTTCCGCGAACTGTATCGAAAAGGCAAAAAATGAGCAGCAGGGAGGACATCCTCGGCCGGGTGCGCGCGCGCCTCGGCCGCAACACGGAAAATGCCGCCACTGCGCGAAAGGACATCGAAGCCGCCATCGATGGACGAGTTCAGGGGCCGCGTCCGGCCGTACCGACGGATACCGCTGGTCTGGTGGCGTGGTTCGAGGAAAAATCGGCCGCGCAGTCCAGTTCCCTCGACCGGGTCGCTACTTTGGCCGATGCGCCGGCTGCCGTTGCCCGTTATCTGGCCGGGATGAACTTGCCGCTACGCGCCGTCATCTGGCCGAGCCTGGCCGGACTGGATTGGCGCGCCGCCGGTATCGAGGTCGCGCCGCGCGGGGCGGTGGATAGCGATCTGGTCGGTATCACCGGCTGCTTTTGCGCCATTGCCGAAACTGGCACGCTGATGGCCTGCTCCGCGCCCGATCACCCGGCGACGGTGAGCCTGCTGCCCGAAACCCATATCGCGCTGGTGCCGATGAGTCGCATCGTGCCCGGCATGGAAGATGCTTGGAACCTGGCCCGGGCCGAGCTGGGCAGCCTGCCGCGTGCCGTCAACTTCATCTCCGGCCCATCGCGGACGGGCGATATCGAGCAAACCATCGTGCTCGGGGCGCATGGGCCGTATCGTGTGCATTTGGTCATAGTCGAGAGAGAATAATTGTTGTCATCCCGGCGTGGGGAAGCTGCGTTACTACAGCCAGAACAACACATCGGAGGCAACAAAATGTACGCCCGCATCAATTTCGTCAGCCCTGGCTCTCCCGAAAAGTACTCCTGGGTCATCAATACCGACGTCGAAACGGTTGAGCAGTGGCAGCAAGCGCACCCCGAGGCGGAAGACCTCGTCGTCGCGACCTTGACCGAGAGTGAAGGTCTGGAGGCTCTGTTCTCCCAGAAGTGCTTGTATCACGACGTGTTTTTCGAGCGCTCGGTCAGCCCCGACGTGCGCAGTCGCGGTCACGCCGAGCTGATGGAGATTCTCGAACTGGCCGGTCGTCTGGTCAGAGGGCGCGCCAGCGAGCTGTGGAACCGCTGCATGGACTTCCGGTTTCGCGACGACGCGATCGTCAAGAATCAATACCAGCGTCACCTGCTGGCCTGATCACTGTTTCTTGTAGTACTCGCGCAGCGAGGCATAACGCGCGACGCGCGCGGCGCGGACGTGGTTCAGTGCGCGTTCCATCGGGACGCCGACCTGGGTGAGGGTTTCGGCGGCGATCATCAGGCTGCCTTCCAGCACCTCGGGAATGACTTCGGTCGCTCCGGCAGCCTTTAGCTGCGCCACGCCGGTTTCGTCAGGCACCCGCACCACGATGGGGATGTCGGGCCGGCTTTCCCGCACTTTGCGCACCACCCGTTCCGCCGAATGCACGTCCGGGTAGGCCACCACCAGCGCGCGGGCGCGGGCGAGGCCGGCTGCCAGCAGGACTTCCGTGCGGTCGGCGCTGCCGAAGACCAGCTTGCCGCCACCCGGCACCACGCGCTTCAACTGCTGTGGATCAACGTCGATGGCCAGGAAGGGGATCTGTTCGTCGGCGAGAAAATGGGCGATGCGCCCGCCGGTGCGACCGTAACCGCAAATAATGACGTGATTCTCTAGACCAAATCCGGCGACGGCGATGTCGTGGATGGCCTTGGCCTTGTGCGACCAGTTGCCGTGAGCCATTTGGCCCGACAGCCGCGCCGTCCGCTCAATGAGGAAAGGGGCGATGAACATCGAGATCAGCATCGCCGCCAGCGTGACCTGGAAGGCATCGCCGCTCACGAGCTTGAGCTCGTGAGCCATGCCGATCAGCACCAGGCCGAACTCGCCCGCCTGAGCCAGTTGGGACGAGGTGCGCAGGGCGACGTCGAGCGGACTCTTCGCCGCCAGCGCGAGGAGGAACACCACCAGCCCCTTGCCGGCCACCAGGAGCAGCACGGCGAGCAGCAGGCGGTGGGCATTCTCGAAAACGAAACCCAGGTCGAGCATCATGCCGACCGTGACAAAGAACAGTCCGAGCAGAATGTCGCGGAAGGGGCGGATGTCGGCCTCGACCTGGTGGCGATAGATGGTTTCGGAAATCAGCATGCCGCCGACAAAGGCGCCCAGCGCCAGCGACAGGCCGGCGTAGCCGGTGGCGTAGGCCAGGCCGACAACCAGCCAGAGCGTGGCCAGCACGAACAACTCTTCCGAGCGCTGGTGCGCCACGGCGTCGTAAAGGCGCTTGATCCAGCGCTGGCCGACCCAGATCAGGATGGAGAGGACCACCACGACCTGAATCAGGGCAATGGCCAGGGAGCGCGGCAGTTCGTCGGTCGACTGCGCCAGCGCGGGGAGCAGGATCAGGCAGGGCACCACGGCGATGTCCTGAACCAACAGCACGCCCATGGTTTGCCGCCCCGAGCGCGAGTGGAGCTCGAAGCGCTCGGAAAGCATCTTGGCGACAATCGCCGTCGAGGACATGGCCACCGCCAGGCCGACGACCAGCCCGCCCCGCCAGCCCTGGCCATAGCCAAACCAGGTGATCAGCATCACCGCCCCGGCGGTGACCGCCATTTGGGCAGAACCGAAGCCGAAGACCAGTTGGCGCATCGCCTTGAGGCGTTGCAGGCTGAATTCGAGGCCGATCGAAAACATCAGGAACACCACGCCGAATTCGGCGATGGCGTCGACATCGTGGCCGCCCTTGAGCGCGGCGAGTCCATGCGGCCCCAGCGCGATGCCGACGACCAGATAGGCCAGCATCGCCGGCAGGCGAAACCGTCGCGCCACGGTCAGCGCGATGACGACGGCGGTCAGCAGGACGAAGATCAGCAGCAGCGTTTGATACATAGATCGCATGATACCGGTGTGGCGCGAAGTTACTGATTACAATCCGTCGATGACCACGCCAATCACTGAATTCACGCCCGAGCAAAAACGCCGCCGCCTCATCATCCTGGCGGTGGTGGTGGGGGCGTATGTGCTGTCCTTCTTTCAGCGTTTCGCGCCGGCCGGCATTGCCCAGGACCTGGCGGCGGCGTTCCAGACCTCGGCGGCTTCGCTCGGCGTGCTGGCCGCCACCTACTTCTACGTCTATACGATCATGCAGGTGCCGACCGGCATCCTGGTCGATACGCTCGGGCCGCGGCGCATCCTGTTGCTCGGCGGCATGGTCGCCGGGGGCGGCAGCCTGCTGTTCGGCATGGCGGACAGCCTCGATGCCGCGCTGGTCGGCCGCACATTGATCGGGTTGGGCGTGTCGGTGACCTTCATCGCCATGCTCAAGCTGATCGCCGTCTGGTTCGAGGAACAGCGTTTTGCCACCGTCGTCGGGGTGTCGATGCTGATCGGCAATCTGGGCTCGGTGCTGGCCGGCGCGCCGCTTTCGGCGCTGGCGCAGGCGACCGGCTGGCGGGGCGTGTTTGTCGGCGTGGGACTGGTATCGCTGGCCCTCGGCATACTGGCCTGGATTCTGGTGCGCGACCGGCCGTCGGCCAGGGGTGGCGCCGTCCCGCCAGCGCCGACTTTTGATAGAACAGTCGTATTGACCGGTCTGCTGCGGGTGGTGAAAAATCGCGCCACCTGGCCGACGGTCTTTGTCAATTGCGGACTGTCGGGCAGCTTCTTCGCCTTTGGCGGCCTGTGGGCGACGCCCTTTCTCATTCAGGGCATGGGCATGAGCCGCGCCACCGCCACCGCCCATCTGTCACTTTATTTCGCCGGTTTCGCCGTCGGTTGCCTGCTCGTCGGCATGCTTTCCGACCGGCTGCGTCGCCGGAAGCCGGTGATCATCGTCAGCTCGCATATCTATGGTGCGATCTGGCTGGTCTGGCTGTCGGGCGTGGCGCTGCCGCTCGTCGCTACCTATACTCTGTTTGGCTTGATGGGCTTGATGACGGCGAGTTTCACCCTCAGTTGGGCCTGTGCCAAGGAAGTGAATCCGCCGGCCCTGTCGGGAATGTCGACTTCGGTGACCAATATGGGCGGTTTTCTGATGGGGGCGTTGCTGCAGCCGGCGGTCGGCTGGATCATGGATCAGCGTTGGGCGGGTGCGATGGTCAATGGCGTGCGGATTTATGCGCCCGAGGATTACCGCTGGGGCTTGTTGTTGATCGCCTGCGCCGCTTGGGGTGGAGCGGTCGCCGCCTGGAAGGTCAAGGAAACGCATTGTCGCAACATTTGGAATGAACTCGACAAGGGGAAGGCATGAAGGGCATCATCCTATTTGGCCATGGCGCGCGCAATCCGGAATACATCGAGCCCTTCAGGCGCATCCGCGCGGTGGTGGAGGCGCGTCAGCCGGATGTTCAGGTGGAGATCGGGTTTCTTGAGCTGACCCAGCCGCCGCTGGATGTGAGTATCGAGGCCCTAGCAGCGCGCGGTGTCAATGAAATCAGAGTCGTACCGATATTTTTTGCGCCGGGACGACATGTGCTGAAAGACCTGCCGGAGTTGATCGGTAACGCGATGGAGCGCTTCCCCGGCATCAGCATCACCGTGGCGGCTTGCGTCGGGGAAGTTGATGCGGTGATCGACGCGATGGCCGGGCATGCCATTCAGGCTTGAAAAGTCTATATCAGGTCTTACTTATATATCCCATGAAAACAACCACCCCATTCCAGCACTTGCACTGGCTAGCCGCTATGGCCGTGCTGGTGATCGCCGCGCAGTCAATCCTGTTGCCAGCACCGGCTTTGGCCCAGCCAGCCACCACGCGGACCATCGAGCTACGCACGGTGCAACTTACCCTGCCCGCCGAGGCGGTTCTCGAAGCGACCCGGCAGGCCACGGTGGCGACGCAGGTTTCGGGCCGCATCGTCGAAGTGCTGGTCGAGGCTGGACAGCGCGTCAAGGCCGGGCAACTGTTGATGCGGATCGACGCCCGCGAGGCCAGCGAAAATGCCGCTGCCGCCCGCGCGCAACTGGTGCAGGCCGAAGCCAATTTTCAGCGCACCCAGAACCTTTTCAAACAAAAATTCGTCAGCCAGGCTGCGCTCGACAAGGCCGAGGCCGATCTCAAGTCGGCGCGCGCCCAGGCGGCAGCGGCCGGCGCGGGGGTTTCGCATGCGGCGGTGACGGCACCGCTTGCCGGGATTGTTGCCGAACGGCATGCCGAGCTGGGCGAACTGGCCGCTCCCGGCCGACCGCTGGTGACCTTGTTCGAACCCAAGGGATTGCGTGCCATCGTCAGCATTCCGCAGTTCAAACTGAAGGATGCGCAGCGCGCCACGACGGCCAGGATCGAGTTTCCCGAAAGTCGGCTTGTGCTTCCCGGCGCCCGCATCGAGATTCTGCCGACGGTCGATGCCAAGAGCCACACGGCGACGGCGCGGGTTTATCTGCCCGACAGCGCGGAGGTCCTGCAAGGCATCGTGCCAGGCATGGCGGCGCGGGTGCATTTCGTCGTCGGCACGGCGCAAAAATTGACCGTTCCTCCGACGGCCATTCTCCGCCGGGGCGAGATCAGCGCCGTGTATGTGCTCGGCAACGGTCCGGCCAGGCTGCGTCAGGTGCGGCTTGGCGAGCCGGTGGCCGATGGCGAGATCGAAGTCCTGTCGGGCCTTGCCGCAGGCGAGACGGTGAGTCTCGATCCGGTGAAGACCGGCATCGAATTGAAGCAGATGCCGGGTAAATAAAGTGGGCATTTCCGGACGCATCGCGGAGTATTTCCTCCGCAACTCGCTGACGCCGCTGATCGCGCTGATCGCGTTGCTCTTGGGCGTCTTCGCCACGCTGGTCACGCCGCGCGAGGAAGAGCCGCAGATCAACGTGACGATGGCCAACGTTTTCATTCCCTTCCCCGGCGCTGCCGTGAAGGATGTCGAAAACCTTGTCACGCGTCCGGCCGAGCAGGTGCTCTCGCGCATTGCCGGCATCGAGCATGTCTATTCCGTATCGCGGCCAGGCATGGCGGTGATCACCGTGCAATACAAGGTGGGCGAGGAGCCGATCCAGGCGCTGGTGCGCCTCTACGACACCATCAACGCCCACAGCGACTGGGTTTCGCCGCATTTGGGCGTCGGCCAGCCGATCATCAAGCCGAAAGGCATCGACGACGTGCCCATCGTTTCGCTGACCTTCTGGAGCGCCGCTCACGACAAATCCGGCTTCGAGATGCAGCAGGTGGCGCGCGCGGTCGAAATCGAACTGAAGCGCATTCCCGGCACGCGCGATGTCGTCACCATCGGTGGCCCGGGCCATGTGGTGCGCGTTCTGATGGACGCGCAACGCATGAATGCGCACGGCGTCACGGCACAGGATCTGAAGGCGGCCTTGCAAGTATCGAACGCCTCGCAACCGGCGGGTAGTCTGGTCAGCGGCAATCGGGAGTTGCTGGTGCAGACCGGCACCTACCTGGAATCCGCCGCCGATGTGAGGAAACTCGTGGTTGGCGTGCATGGGCAAAAACCCGTGTTCATGTCCGACGTGGCCCAGGTGATCGACGGCCCCGATCAGCCCAGTCGCTACGTCTGGCATGGCGCAAAAGGCGCCGAGTTCCCGGCTGTGACACTGGCGGTATCGAAAAAACCGGGCGTGAACGCGGCCGATGTCGCTGCCGGCGTGATTGCGCGCATGGAAAGCCTCAAGGGCACGGTCATCCCGGAAGGGACCGAGTTCACCGTGACGCGCAATTACGGCGAGACGGCGACCGACAAGGCGCAGAAGTTGATTGGCAAGCTCGCCTTTGCCACCGCCTTTGTCGTGCTGCTGGTGCTGTTCGCGCTGGGCCGCCGCGAAGCGGTCATTGTCGGCGTGGCGGTGTCGCTGACCTTGGCGGCAACCCTGTTTGCCTCCTGGGCCTGGGGCTTCACGCTCAACCGCGTGTCGCTGTTCGCCCTGATCTTTTCCATCGGCATCCTTGTGGACGACGCCATTGTCGTGGTGGAGAACATCCACCGCTGGCAGGCGCTCGAACCGGACAAGCCCTTGTGGCAGATTATTCCGCGGGCGGTTGACGAGGTCGGCGGGCCGACCATTCTGGCCACCTTCACCGTGATTGCCGCGCTCCTGCCGATGGCCTTCGTCAGCGGCCTGATGGGCCCCTACATGAGCCCGATTCCGATCAATGCCTCGCTGGGCATGTTCATCTCGCTCGCCATCGCGTTTGTCATCACGCCCTGGCTGGCGCTGAAGCTCATGAAACCGGCGTCTCACGCCCATGTCGAGCCCGCCGGAGCGGGAAAGCTGGAGCGTTTGTTCCGTCGTGTGCTGACCCCATTCCTGGACCCGCAAAGCGGCCGCCGGATGCGCGCGTTGCTGTGGAGTGGCGTTGTCGTGATGATTCTCGCCTCGGTGTCGCTGGGCGTGTTCAAGCTCGTTGTGATGAAGATGCTGCCCTTCGACAACAAGAGCGAATTCCAGATCGTGCTCGACATGCCGGTCGGCACGCCAGTCGAGGAGACCGCGCGCGTGCTGCGCGAGATGGCCGCCGAACTCGCGCCAGTGCCCGAGATCAAGGATTACCAGGCTTACGCCGGCACGGCCAGCCCGATCAACTTCAATGGCCTGGTGCGCCAGTATTACCTGCGCGCCAACCCCGAAATGGGCGACATCCAGGTCAATCTGGTCGACCGCCACCAACGCGACCGCCAGAGTCATGCAATCGCCGTGTCGGTGCGCGAGCGGGTCATGGCGGTTGCCGCAAAGAGCGGCGGCAACGCCAAGGTGGTGGAAGTGCCGCCCGGCCCGCCGGTGCTCTCGCCCATCGTCGCCGAAGTTTACGGCCCCGACTATGCCGGCCAGATCGCGGTGGCGAAACGGGTGCGCGAAGCCTTCGCCGGCACGGCCGATATTCTCGGCGTCGATGACAGCGTCGACGCGGACAACGACAAGGTGGTGCTGCGCGTCAATCAGGCCAAGGCCGCGTTGCTCGGCGTGGCGCAAAAGGACATCGTCGAGACGGTGCGCATGGGCCTCTCCGGCGAGGATGTGACGCCGCTGCATGACGGCGAGGCGAAATACGAAATTCCCGTGCGCATCACCCTGCCGGCCGAGCGGCAGGCCAGCCTTGATTCGCTGCTGAATCTGAAAGTGCGCGCGTTGCCCGCTTACGGTGGACAGCTCGTGCCGATCTCCGAAGTGGTCGAGGCGCGGCGCGCACCGCGCGAAAAGGTGGTTTATCACAAGGACCTGCTGCCGGTCGTGTATGTCGTCGGCGACATGGGCGGCAAGCTCGATTCGCCGCTCTATGGCATGTTCGATATCCGCGCGAAATTGAAGGACCTGCCGCTCGAACAAGGCGGCAAGCTCGGCGAATACTTCATCAAACAGCCGCAGGACCCCTACGCCGGCTATGCCGTGAAGTGGGACGGCGAATGGCAGGTGACCTACGAGACCTTCCGCGACATGGGCCTGGCCTATGCCGTCGGCCTGCTATTGATTTATCTGCTCGTTGTGGCGCAGTTCAAGTCCTATCTCGTGCCGCTCATCATCATGGCGCCGATCCCGCTCACCATCATCGGCGTGATGCCCGGCCACGCCCTGTTCGGCGCGCAATTCACCGCGACCTCGATGATCGGCATGATCGCGCTGGCCGGCATCATCGTGCGCAACTCGATCCTGCTGGTCGACTTCATCAACCAGCAGGTCGGGGAGGGCATGGACTTCGCCGAGGCGGTCATCCAGGCCGCCGCCGTGCGCGCCAAGCCGATCGCGCTGACGGGGCTGGCCGCCATGCTCGGCGCGCTGTTCATCCTCGACGACCCGATCTTCTCTGGTCTGGCGCTGGCGCTGATCTTCGGTATCCTGGTGTCTACCGTGCTGACGCTGGTGGTGATTCCCGTTCTCTACTTCGCGGCCATGCGCCGCCGTTTCCAAGGAGCAGCACCATGACCGTCAATCGCATCGTCCGCATCGTCGCCGGCTTTTTCATCATGCTTTCGCTCGTCCTCGCCCATTTCACGGGGCAGGTCGACATGAGCAAGCTGTCCTGGCTCTGGTTCACCGCCTTCGTCGGCGCCAACCTGTTTCAGAGCGGTTTCACCACCTTCTGCCCGCTCGACACCATCCTCAAGAAGCTCGGCGTCCCCGAGACGGCGGCCAACTGCAAGACCGGCGGCTGCGGCTGACGCCGTCCTGGTGTTGGCAGCGGTCCGGCTGACGCCGTCCAGCCAGCGCCGACTTTAGATTACTCCAGCAGTCCTGGCGAATGACAATCCTCGGCTATACTGACAGAGTAAGTTGGATATGGAGCATATGCCATGTTGCAAATGAAAATGTCAGAAGGTGGAAGGGTTGTAATACCTGCCGAGATACGCCATTCGATGGGTCTCAAGGAAGGTGATACGGTGCTGTTCGATCTGCGCGACGGCGAAGCGGTGCTCACCACCCGCAAGGCGCGGCTCGCCCGGGCGCGCGCCATGTTTCGGCAATATGTCCCCGAGGGCAGCCCTTCACTCGCCGACGAGCTGATCGCCGAACGTCGCGCCGAGGCCGTTCGCGAAGAATCGGCATGACAGGGGTTGTTCTCGACGCTTCCGCCGTGCTGGCCTACCTGCATGGCGAGCCGGGCTGGACAACCGTCGAAAACGCACTCATCACCCAGGCCTGCGCGGTCACGGCGGCGAATCAGGCAGAAATCGTCGCCCGCTCTCTGGATCGGGGCGTGGCGCCTGACGCCGTGATGACCATCCTCGCCGAACTCGGCTATGCGGTGATCGACATTACCGCCGTCGACGGACAGGAAGCTGGAATGTTGCGCCCCGCTACCCGATCGCATGGTTTGAGCCTCGGCGATCGCCTCTGCCTCTCCGTGGCACGTCGGGTCAATGCCGCCGTGCTGACCGCCGACCGCCCTTGGCTTGATCTGGCCGAGGCGCTGGGCCTCGACATCCAGTGCATTCGCCCGGATAGCCCTTGACGGCCATGACGCCAACCGATTCCCCGGCCTATGCGCGCATCTTCGCGGCGCTGGGCAAGAACGGTGGATTGACCCGCGAGGAAATCGCCCGGGCCGCGCATGTCGGCGTCACCACGCTATCGGGGGGCGGCTATCTGCAGCGCCTGCGGCGTGAGCGGATCATCTTCATCTCGGGCTGGCGGCGCGCGGCATCGGGGGCCTTTTCGATCCCGCAGTTTTCGCTCGGCGGCGGGCCGGATTTTCCTCGGCCGAAAGTGGATGCGGCCAATCGCGCCGCGCCGGGCATGCGCCGCCTGCTCGCCGCGATCGAACAGCACGGCCCGCTGGATTATCGCCAGGCCGCCGCCCTGGCCGGGCTGTCGCCGCACACCGTGAAAAATGCCGGCTATGTCGAAGCGTTGTTTCAGCAGCGCCGCATCCATGTGTGCGGCTGGCTGCGCTCGCAAAGCGGGCCGGCCCGCGCGTTATTCGCGGCGGGCGATGGCGCGGATGTCCCGTGTCCGAAACCGTTGACCAGTGGTGAAAAGAGTCGCGCATACCGCCGCCGCCGTCTTGCGGCCAGCGCCGCCACCAATTTCGCCGCTCAATTGCGGTTGTTGGTGGGATAGCCGTCCCGCCAGCGCCGACTTTTACGGCGCCCCGCGCTTTCAGAAAGTCAATTTCCGCACATCCCGCGCATGATGCAGGACGCGCAGCACGGTGATGTCTTCATCTCCGGCCAGGTAGAACAAAATGTAGGGCGTGGAAGTCGGCCAGCTCCGCACTTCCTCGGCAAGATCGGGTCGGGAACGGCCCATCAAGGGTTGAGTGGATAAGGTCTTTGCCTCGCGCTCGATGGTATCCAGCATGCGGTCGGCGGCGGCGGGATTTTCTTCGGCGATGTAAAGCCAGGTTTCGAGCAGATCCGTTTGCGCGCTCCGGGCATGCAGCACACGCCCCATCAGTCTGCTGTCCTGGCTTGCAGGTTTGCGCGGCCCTGGGCCTTTATCTCGCTCATGTCGATAACGTCAACGCGGCCGGCGCGCACGTCCGCCATGCCCTGGGCGATGTCCGCCCTCAATGCGGCCAGGCTGGAAGCTTGTACTGTTTGATAGGCTTCAAACAGGCGCAATGCCTCGCGGATCACCTCGCTGGCGGAACCATACAAACCGGAGGCAACGTGCTCACGCACGCGATGTTCAAGCTCGGCGGGCAGGGATACGTTAAGGGACATGGCGTTTTTCCGGATATGTCAGACCTTGCCATTGTATGACAAGCCTGCAGATGCGTCACTTTTTCTAACGCAGATTCGGCGTAACTACTCAGGTACCGGCTACAAAGCCCCTCTCCCCCGCCCCTCTCCCGCAGGGGGAGAGGGGAGAAAAGCGCCTACCTGAGTAGTTACGATTCGGCGCAGTCTTTTCAAACCCGAAAGCGCGCCACCGATTGATCGAGTTCGGCGGCCAGTGTGTGCAGGCGCTCGGCGGCGGCGGTGGTCTGGCGCACGCTGGCGCTGTTTTCTTCCGCCCTGGTGGCGATGCGCTCGACGCCCCGGGCGATTTCCTGGGCGGCGACCGACTGCTCATCCAGGGCGCTGCCGATGTCGTCGACGGCGGCGCGCACCTGTTCGGCACCGGCTTGAATACCTGCTATCGACTCGCCGGCCTGATGGGCGAGCTTGACGCCGTCATCGACGCGGGCGACGCCGGCCTCCATCTCCTGCGCGGCGCGACGGGCGCCGGCCTGCACCTTGCCGATCACTCCGGCGATGGTCTGCGTCGAGGTGGCGGTGCGCTCCGCCAGTTTTCTCACCTCGTCGGCGACCACCGCGAAACCGCGGCCCTGCTCGCCCGCCCGCGCCGCCTCGATGGCGGCATTCAGCGCCAGCAGGTTGGTCTGGTCGGCCACTTCGCGGATGACGTTGATGATCGAGGTGATCTCGTTCGAATAGCTTTCCATCTCGCGGATGGTGGCGGCCGCGTCATTGACGGCGGAAGCCACCTGGCGCATTTCCCCGGCCGCCGCATGCACTACCTGGCCGCCGTCCTGCGCGGCGGCGCCCGCGCCGCTGGCGACCGTGCGGGCTTCCCTGGCATGGTCGCGCACCTGATCGAACGAGACCGACATTTCCTCGACCGCCGCGGCCATGCCGGAAGCGGCTTCGCTTTGCGCCTCGGTGGCGGCGGCCGACTGGCGGGCCGCGCCGGTCAGTTCTTCGGCGGCGCGGGAAAGCTCTCGGGCGCTTTGTTGCGAGGCCCAGACCATGGCCCGCAGGCCGTCCTGCATGTGGGTAAAGGCCGCCAGCAGGCGGCCGGCTTCATCTTTTCCGCCGGCCGGCACTTGAGTGGTCAGGTCGCCACCGGCAATCGCCTCGGCGATGCCCACCGATGTGTTGATGGGCCCGGCGATGGCGCGGGCGAGAAACCAGGAGAAAGCGCCGACGCCGGCCAACCCGCCGAAGACGATGATGGCGAACAGCAGGGTGCCGGAGCGATTGGCTTCATGCTGGGTCTCGTAGGTTTCTTTCGCCACGCTGATCTGATAGTCGATCAATCTGTCGAGCGCCGCCTGCGCCGCCTGGCCTTCGGTGCGCTGCGCCACGAGCAGCGCGTTCAGCATCGCGTAGGAGTAATTGCCCCCCTTGATCTGCTCCAGCAGGCCGGCGGCGGTTTCAACCCAGACCTTGCGCTTGGCGGCGAAATCCGCCGCGAGCCGTTTTTCCTCCTCGGTGAGATAGGTGGCCATGTATTTGTTCCACAGCGCGGTGATCTCGACGCGCCGCTGGGCGAATCGCTCGGGATGCACATCGACCGCATGATCATGCGCCGCCGCCAGCGGCCCCTTCGGGTCGTGCTGCATGGCCAGCAGAATCTCGCGCGTGTTGTCGCTGAGCAGTGTGCTGATTTTCCCAAGGTCCTGAAGGGGGACGGTGCGATCCGCATACACAGATTCGAGCGCACTGACGGCATTGTTGCCGAGCTTCAAGCCAATGCCGGCGACGGCCAAGAGCAGCGTCGCGTTGACCAGCATGAGGATCATTAACCGTGTGCCGATGGAAAGATTATTCATGGGGCAGTCTCCGCGTGGATGGGGTTGTTCATCAAGTGTTCGTGCCAGGCCTCGGCCGGCGCCGGGCGGCCGAAGAGATAGCCTTGCAGGTAGTCGCAGCCTTGCCCGCCGAGGGTTTGCCGTTGCGCCGCCGTCTCGATGCCTTCGGCGACGACCTTGAGGCCGAGCGTATGCGCCAGCAGGACGGTGGCGGCGCAGATGGCGGCGTCGTTGGGGTCGGTTTCGACATCGCGCACAAAGGCGCGGTCGATCTTGAGCACGTGGATCGGCAGCAATTTCAGATAGGCGAGCGAGGAATAGCCGGTGCCGAAATCGTCGATGGCGAGCGTTACGCCCAGCCGATGCAGATCGTTCAGGCGCGCGATGCCCCGTTCCGGGTCGTCCATCGCGACGGATTCGGTGATCTCGATCTCCAGTGCGCCGGGCGGAATGCCGTGCCGGTCGATGGCCGCCTGCACGCGGTGGGCCAGATCGGCGGTGCGCAACTGGCGCGCGGAGAGATTGACCGCCATGCAGAGGCCGGTAAAGCCTTGCGCCCGCCAGGCGGCGAGCTGGCGGCAGGCGGTGTCGAGCACCCAGGCGCCGATCGGTTCGATCAGGCCGGATTCCTCGGCGACGGGGATGAAATCGGCTGGCGACACAAAGCCGCGCACCGGATGGCGCCAGCGCAACAGGGCCTCGAAGCCATGGATGCGCCCATCCGCCGCCGCGACCTGCGGCTGGTAGTGCAGACCGAGCTGCCCGGCTTCGAGCGCGCCGCGCAGGTCGGCTTCCAGTTCGAGCCGCGCCAGTGCGCGCACGCCCATCGCGGCGTCGAAAAACTGGATGTTGGCGCGACCCTGCCCCTTGGCGTGGTACATGGCGGCGTCGGCATGCTTGAGCAGCGTCGCGCCGTCCGCGCCGTCGGCGGGAAACATGGCGACGCCGATGGAGGCGCCCGAATGCAGGGTGCGTCCCCCGATCGCGTAAGGCGCGGCGAGCGCATCGAGCAGCTTGCCCGCCACGGGCAGGGCGTCGCCGGCGGCCGCCAGTTTCGCGAGCACGACGACGAACTCGTCGCCGCCCAGGCGG
>JAUSBB010000209.1 GCA_030652245.1 Rhodocyclaceae bacterium
TCGTCAAGCGAACCTTGGCTACCTTACGCAGCGCGGAGTTCGGTTTTTTTGGTGTTGTCGTATAAACGCGCGTACACACGCCCCGTTTGGCGGGGCAACTGTCCAAGGCCGGGACCTTGCTCTTTGTTTTTTCCGCTTGCCGCGGCTTGCGCACAAGCTGGTTGATGGTAGGCATAGTTATCGTTCCTGATTCGTGGATCGCTGCTTAATTCTTAAGTTTGACCACTTGTTTTGCCCGCAATGCACAATGAGGCGGCGGGCAAAAAAGAGGCGGAATTATATTGAGGTAACGGAGTAGCGTCAACTTACTTGCGCATCAATTTCTGAATTTTCCGCTGCAAGGTCTGGCAAGGATGCATCCAGTTTGCCGCGCGCCGCATCTTCGCCTGCGTCCTGCATGAGACGCGAGCGATGGTAAGCCAAGCCGGTACCGGCAGGAATTAGTCGGCCGACGATGACGTTTTCCTTGAGGCCACGCAATTCGTCGCGCTTGCCCATGATCGCTGCTTCGGTCAAGACCCGCGTTGTTTCCTGGAAGGAAGCCGCGGAAATGAACGAGTCAGTTGACAAGCTGGCCTTCGTGATACCCAGCAAGAGATGCTGGAATTCTGCCGGTCGCTTGCCCTCTGCAATCAGCTTATCGTTCGCGTCGAGCATTTCTGAACGTTCGACCTGCTCTTCGCGGATAAATCCCGTGTCACCCGGATCGGTAATCACCACCCTGCGCAACATCTGGCGCACGATTACCTCGATATGCTTGTCGTTGATTTTCACGCCCTGCAGGCGGTAGACGTCTTGGACTTCGTCGATGATATAGCGGGCAAGCTCCTCCACCCCTTTCAGGCGCAGGATGTCGTGAGGGTCCACCGCGCCATCCACGATGATTTCCCCCTTGTTAACGACTTGGCCGTCGTGAGCCATGACGTGCTTGTCTTTTGGAATCAGGTACTCGTGGACAACGCCATCCAGTTCTGTAATGACCAGGCGCTGCTTGCCCTTGGTGTCCTTGCCGAAAGATACCGAACCAGTTACTTCAGCCAGCATGCCGGCATCCTTGGGTGAGCGTGCTTCAAACAGTTCCGCCACGCGCGGCAGGCCGCCGGTAATGTCGCGCGTCTTGGCGGACTCCTGCGGAATCCGCGCAAGAATCTCACCCACGCTGACAGTCTGGCCATTCTTGACGGTAATGATAGATCCGACGTGAAAGGTAATGGCGACCGCGTGTTCGGTGCCATGAATCTTCACTTCCTGACCGGCATCGTCGAACAATTTCACCTGTGGTCGCAGCCCCTTGGCCTGCGCCTTGGCGCCCCGCTTCGGATCAATCACCACGAGTGTCGAAAGACCGGTCACCTCATCCATCTGTTCGGCGACCGTAATGCCCTTGTCGACGTTCTCAAACCGGACCGTACCCGCGTATTCCGTCACAATCGGGCGCGTATGCGGATCCCAATTCGCCAGTTGTGCGCCCGGCTTCACCTGCAAGCCGTCGCCGACTAGCAGAGTTGCGCCGTAGGGAACCTTGTGGCGCTCGCGCTCGCGGCCATGATCATCCGCAATAAACACCTCGGCGGAACGCGCGATGATGATTTTCTCGGATTTCGGATTAGTCACATAGCGCATCGTCGCGGAAAACCGCACCGTGCCCGCGCTCTTCGCCTCGATACTGCTTTGTGCCGCGGCACGCGAGGCGGCGCCACCGACGTGGAATGTCCGCATAGTCAACTGCGTACCCGGTTCGCCGATCGACTGGGCAGCAATCACGCCGACCGCTTCCCCGGCATTCACCAAAGTACCACGGCCCAGGTCGCGGCCATAGCAACTGGCACACAGGCCAAAACGCGTTTCACAGGTCAATGGGCTCCGTACCCAGACCTCATCGACACCCAGCCTCTCGATGTTATCGACGGCATCCTCATCCAGCAGCGTTCCCGCCGGATAGAGAACGTCCTGGGTGTCGGGATCAATGACGTCGGCTGTGACCACGCGGCCGAGAATGCGTTCGCGCAGCGGCTCGACAACCTCGCCCCCTTCCACAAGCGCTTTCATGGCGAAACTGTTCTGCGTGCCGCAATCGTCTTCCCTGACCACGAGATCTTGCGTTACATCCACCAGACGGCGCGTCAGATAACCGGAGTTCGCGGTCTTCAGCGCGGTGTCGGCCAGGCCCTTGCGGGCGCCGTGGGTCGAGATGAAGTACTGGAGAACGTTCAATCCCTCGCGGAAGTTCGTGGTGATCGGCGTTTCGATGATCGAACCGTCCGGTTTCGCCATCAGACCGCGCATGCCGGCCAACTGACGAATCTGCGCGGCGGAACCCCGCGCGCCCGAGTCGGCCATCATGTAAATGGAATTGAATGAGTCCTGGGTGATTTCCTTGCCCGTGACATCCCGAACCTTCTCATGTTGGAGTTGGTCCATCATCGCCTTGGCAACCTGATCGCCCGCGCGCCCCCAGATATCAACCACCTTGTTGTAGCGCTCGCCAACAGTCACCAGGCCGGAGGTGTATTGCTTTTCGATCTCCTTGACCTCGGATTCCGCTGCTTCGATGATGCCCTGTTTTTGCACCGGCACCTGCATGTCATCGATGCAAATCGAAATGCCGCCGCGGGTCGCCAATGTAAAACCAGCCTGCATCAGCTTGTCGGCGAACACGACGGTTTCCTTGAGGCCGCAGCGTCGGAAACTCTCGTCGATGAGCTTGGAGATTTCCTTTTTCTTGAGCGGCTTGTCGATCACCTTGAAGGGCAGTCCCTTGGGCAGGATTTCTGACAGCAGCGCGCGACCGGCCGTGGTCGAATAGCGCGTAATTTTCTCTTTCCAGCCGTCGCCGTCAACCTCGTATTCCTTGATGCGCACTTGAATGCGCGAATGCAGATCAAGGTGGCGCAACTGCAGCGCCCGCGTAATCTCGGCAATATCCGGGTACATACTGCCCGATCCCCGGCCGGCCGCATTCTCGCGGGTGGCGTAGTACAGACCGAGCACCACGTCCTGCGACGGCACAATGATTGGCGCGCCGTTGGCGGGC
>JAUSBB010000214.1 GCA_030652245.1 Rhodocyclaceae bacterium
GACACCATGAGGCCATCGCGAAAATGGTAGAGCCGTGAATCGCCGCAATGCGCCCAATCGGCGCGCCCCGGTTGCAGGATCAGCAGGCAGGCGGTGCTGTGCGGATCCTGCTCGGTGGTGAAGCGCGACAGGTTGATGCCGTCGTGCGCGTCGTTGATGCTTTCGGCGAGCATCGTCTGGACATCGACGCCCCCCGGCGCGCTGGCCAGAAAGACGTTGCGGGCCGAATGAATGACCTGCTCGGCCGCCATCGCGCCGCCGCTATGACCGCCCATGCCATCGGCCAGCACGGCCATCACAGCGCCCTTCTGGACGGGATGCGTGAACAGGCCGACGCGGTCTTGCTGCTCGTCGCGGTCGCCGATGTGTTGTGCGGTGCAGGTTTCGATGGTGAAGGGCATCGCGCGATTATACTTAACGACCCCCTATCTCGACGAGGATACCAACCATGCTGCCCGGACGCGGTTACAACGAACTGAATGTCGGCGACGCCTTTGACTCGGCGATGACCCTGACCGAAACCCACATCGTGCTGGGCGCCGGCCTGTTCGGCGATTTCAACCCCCTGCATGTCAATGAAAGCTGGGCGAAGTCCGGCAAGTTCGGCACGCGCATCGCCCACGGCTACCTGACCAGCAATGTCATGGCGGCGCAGATGGGCATGCTGCTCTATGGCACGGCCATCGCCTACATGGAGCATTCGATCCGCTTCACCGCCCCGGTCAAGCCCGGCGACACGCTGCATGTCACCTGGACGGTCGCCGCCAAGGACGACAAGCCCAAACACAACGGCGGCATCGTCAGCTTCACCGGCGTTTGCAAGAATCAGGATGGCATAACGGTCGCCGAGGCCAGCGCCAAGCTGATGGTCAAAAATAACGGGTGAAAGTCAGCAGGCTGCCGCAGTGTTGGCACCGCGTCCGACGGCAATCTGCCGCGCCAGCAGAAGCACCGGCAAGAGCCCCACGGCGACAATCGCCAGCGCCGCCGTGGAGGCTTCCGCCAGTCGCTCATCCGACGCCAGCGTGAAGGTCTGCGTCGCCAGCGTATCGAAGTTGAAGGGGCGCATCACCAGCGTGGCGGGCAGTTCCTTCATCACATCGACGAACACCAGCAGCCCGGCCGTGAAAAGACTCCCGCGCAAGAGCGGCAGATGCACCCGGCGTAGCGCCTCCAGCGGGCCACAGCCGAGGCTCTGGGCGGCCGCATCCATGCTGGGCGTCACCCGCAGCAGGCCGGATTCGACCGTGTGCAGGGCAATCGCCAGAAAACGCGCCAGATAGGCATAGATCAGCGCCGCCACGCCGCCCGTCAGCAGCAACCCCGGACTCTGGCCGGACAGGTCGAGCCAGACAGCCGCCAGCCAGTGGTCGAGGCGCGTGACCGGAATCAGCACGCCGACGGCGATCACCGAACCGGGCACCGCATAACCCAGCCCGACGATGCGGTTGGCCAGCCGCGCCAACTGCGCAGACCAGGGCGCGCCGTGCTGCTCCCGCGCCAGCCGCAACCCATAGGCCAGCAGCACGGCCAGCAACACCGCCAGCAAGGCGCTGATGCCGGCCACCAGCAGGCTGTTTTTCGCCAGCACGCCATAACGCAAGCCGAACTCGCTATCCCCCTCGCCCACGGCCAGGCCGAGCAGCAGCGCGCCGGGCAGGAGAAAACCCAGCACCAGCGGCGCCAGGCAGACCGCGCTCGCCGCCCATGCCTGCCAGCCGCTCAGGGAGCGCCGTTCGCCGCGCCGCCGCCCGGTTTCGTGGAAGCGCGCCCGCCCGCGACTGATGCGTTCCAGCGCCATCAGGCACAGCACAAAGGTCAGGAGCGCGCCGGCCAGTTGGGCAGCGGCAATGCGGTCGCCCAGCGCGAACCAGGCGCGGTAAATCCCGGTGGTGAAGGTCGGCAGCGCGAAATACGCCACCGTGCCGTAATCGGCCAGCGTCTCCATCAAAACCAGCGCCACGCCCGCCGCGACGGCAGGCCGCGCCAGCGGCAGCGACACGCGCAGGAAGGCCGCCCACGGCGACAGCCCCAGCGAACGCGCCGCCTCGAAAGTGCCCGAACCGCGTTCGAGAAAGGCCGTGCGGGCCAGCAGATAAACATAGGGATAAAGCACGCAAACGAACATCAGGCTCGCCCCGCCGAGGCTGCGAATTTCGGGGAACCAGTAATCGCCGCGCCGCCAGCCAAAGGTCTCGCGCAATGTCGTCTGCACCGGCCCGACGAATTGCAGCAGGTCAGTGTAAACATAGGCCATGACATACGCCGGCATCGCCAGCGGCAAGAGCAGCGCCCAGTCGAAAACCCGCCGGCCGGGAAACTCGGCCATCGACGTCAGCCAGGCCGTCGCCACGCCCACCACGGCAACGCCGAGCCCCACGCCCAGCGAGAGCAACAGCGAATTGACGATGTATTCGGGCAGCACGGTCGCCGCCAGATGGCTCCAGGTTGCGCCGGTATCGCCGGCGAACAGGTTGGCGCCGACGGACAGCACCGGCAGCGCGACGAGCAGGCCGATCAGCGTCGAGAAAATAACCAGGGGAGAACGCATTCAGGTTACAGGGGACAGGGGACAGGAAACAGTGGGGAGGGAGGTGGGCGGGGATTATAATTGAGAGTCACTCTCAATTAGGTTTGAACCTCATGGCGCTGCTCACTCTTGATAACGTCAGCCATGCCTATGGCAAGCATGCCGTGGTGCGCGAGCTCTCGCTCACGCTTGCCGAAGGCGAGATCGGCTGCCTGCTCGGCGCTTCGGGCTGCGGCAAGACGACGGTGCTGCGGCTGATCGCCGGCTTCGAGACGCCCACCCAGGGCAGCATTCGCCTGCGCGACGTGAGGGTTGGCGCACCCGATCACCAGGTGCCGCCCGAAAAGCGCAACATCGGCATGGTGTTTCAGGACTACGCGCTTTTCCCGCACCTCACCATCGCCGGGAACATCGGCTTTGGTTTGAAAAATGGAAAGTCGGCGCTGGCGGGACGGCGTTCAGCCGACCCGCCGCCAGCACCTGGACGGCGTGTGGAAGAACTGCTCGCCATCGTCGGCCTGTCCGGGCAGGACAAAAAATACCCGCACGAACTTTCCGGCGGGCAACAGCAGCGCGTGGCGCTGGCGCGCGCGCTGGCGCCCGCCCCGCATTTGTTGCTGCTCGACGAGCCCTTCTCCAACCTCGATGTCGAACTGCGCGAGCGCCTCTCGCTCGAAGTACGCGGCATCCTCAAACAGACCGGCACCGCCGCCATTCTCGTCACCCACGACCAGCACGAAGCCTTCGCCGTCGCCGACCAGGTCGGCATCATGCATGCCGGTCGCATCGAGCAGTGGGACACACCCTACAACCTCTACCACCGCCCCGCCACGCGCCACGTCGCCGACTTTGTCGGCCAGGGCGTCTTCCTGCCGGGGCAGGTCATCGACCGCCAGACCGTCGCCATCGAACTCGGCGCGCTGGACAGCCAACTACCGCTCGAATGCACCAGTTCCTGCCTGGCTTGTGGCAAGGGCTGCGCGCTCGACATCCTGCTGCGGCCCGACGACGTCGTGCATGACGATGCCTCGCCCACCCAGGCCGAGGTGGTCGCCAAAACTTTTCGCGGCGCGGAATTCCTCTACACCCTGCGGCTCAACTCCGGCATCCAGGTGCTGTCGCTGGTGCCCTCGCACCACAACCACGCCATTGGTGAAAAGATCGGCATCCGGCTGGATGTCGACCATGTGGTAGCTTTTCGCAATGATCCCGTGGCTACCGGCTGATTCCATCTTTCCACCCATCGACCAAGCGCTGACCGAACCCAACGGCCTGCTCGCCGTCGGCGGCGATCTGTCGCCCGAACGCCTGCTCGCCGCTTACCGGCGCGGCATCTTCCCGTGGTATTCGCCCGGCGAGCCGATTTTGTGGTGGAGCCCCGACCCGCGCATGGTGCTGTTCCCCGACCAGCTCAAGATCACGCGCTCGCTGGCAAAAACGCTGCGCCATGGCGATTACACGGTCAAGCTCGACACGGCATTCGACCGGGTGATCGCCGCCTGCGCCGCGGCGCCCCGGCCCGGTCAGTCCGGCACCTGGATCAGCCCGGCCATGCAGGCGGCCTACCTGCGGCTGCATGCACTCGGCTATGCCCACAGTGTCGAAACCTGGCGTTCCGGAAAGCTCGTGGGCGGGCTGTATGGCATCGCGCTCGGCCGGGCGTTTTTCGGCGAATCGATGTTTTCGCACGCCACCGACGCCTCGAAAATCGCCCTCGCCCATCTCTGCGCATATCTCGCGCGCCGCGAATTCGGCATAATTGACTGCCAAATGGAAACCTCACACCTCGCCACCCTCGGCGCATCCCCCATTCCCCGCGACGATTTTCTCGCGCGGCTGGCGGCGCTCGTTGACGCAGGGGATGCTCCCGGCCACTGGCCGGCGGATGGCATCGACGGCGTTTTCAGGAAGATGGCATGACTCACCTTAGAGACCTGCCGCCCTTTCCGCTGTTGCAGTTTTATGCCACCGCACCCTATGGCTGCTCCTATCTGCCCGGTCGCGTCGCCCGCTCGCAGGTCAGCACGCCCACGCATCTGATCGACCCGTCCACCTACAGCGAACTCGTCAAGATCGGCTTTCGCAGGAGCGGCGTATTCACCTACCGCCCGTGGTGCGACAACTGTCGCGAATGCCTGCCGGTGCGCGTGCCCGCCGCGGATTTTGAGCCGAACCGCAGCCAGCGCCGCGCCCTGGCGCGGCACGGCCATCTCGTCGCCCGCGAGCGGCCGCTGGCCTTCCGCGAAGAACACTACGCGCTCTATCAGCGCTATCAATTCGCCCGTCATTCGGGCGGCGGCATGGACCACGACAATCGCGAGCAGTACGCGCACTTCCTGCTGCAAACCCATGTCGACAGCCGCCTGATCGAATTCCACGCCGGCGACAAACTCTGCCTGGTCTGCATCATCGATCTGCTCGACGACGGCCTGTCCTCGGTCTATACGTTCTACGACACGGATGAATACGGCGCGAGCTTCGGCACCTACGCCATCCTCTGGCAAATCGCCCAGTGCCAGCGCCTCGGCCTGCCGCATCTTTATCTCGGCTACTGGATCGATGGCAGCCGCAAGATGGCCTACAAGGCGCAGTTCCGGCCGCTCGAAGCCCTGCGGGACGGCCGCTGGACACTGCTGGAAGACTGAACCTATTGGTTTTGTTCGGCCACCAGCAGCTTGCTGTTCGCCCAGGTGCGCAGATGTGACAACGGTCCGGTCAGGTTCGCCCAGTCCTCGCGCATCTTGCCGCGCAATTTTTCCTGAAAATCGCCCTCCGACCGCCGGAAGGCGTCGACCTGCTCGACGATCAACTCGCGGGCGCGCTCTTCGGCCTTGTGGGCCACGCGCCGCTGCGCATCCCGCGCCTCGATTTCGTTGGAGAGTTTGTAGGGCAATTGAATGCTCGTCAGGCGCGCCACCTCGCGCAAACTGTCGGCGCGCTGGAGCAGCCCCTCCTGCATGTCGCAGCGGGCGGTAAAGCGGCGCAACTCCATGCGGATCATTGCGTGTTCAGCCGGGTCGGCGCGTGCCATGCTTGATTCCTCGCTGATTGAACTTGCCCGATGTTAGCGCAGTCGCCGTCCCGCCAGCGCCGACTTTTAGTTCCGACATCACGCCCGCAGGCGGGCATGAGTCTTCTCTGAAACTTCGTTTTGCCATGCAGCCGCTAGAATGCCGTCCATGCTGCCCTACTGCCTCCTCAAACCCTTCGTCCTCGCCCTCGACCCCGAGACCGCGCACGAAATGTCGATTGCCGGCCTCTCCGCGCTCGGCAAGAGTCCCTTCGCCCCCGCCGCCCGCCCGCTGGCCGACACGCCGACCCGCGTCATGGGCATCGACTTTCCCAACCGCATCGGCCTGGCCGCCGGCCTCGACAAGAATGGCGAGGCCATCGACGCGCTGGCCGGCTGGGGCTTCGGCTTTATCGAGATCGGCACCGTCACGCCGCGCCCGCAACCGGGCAACCCCAAGCCGCGCATGTTCCGGCTGCCACAGGTCGAGGGCATCATCAACCGCATGGGCTTCAACAATCACGGCATCGACGCCCTCATTGCCAACGTCCGCGCCTCCCGTTTCAAGGGCGTGCTCGGCATCAACATCGGCAAGAACGCCGACACCCCCATCGAACGCGCGGCAGATGACTATCTGATCGGCCTCGAAAAAGCCTATCCGTATGCCACTTACATCACTGTCAACATCTCCAGCCCCAACACCAAGAATCTGCGCGCCCTGCAGGAC
>JAUSBB010000015.1 GCA_030652245.1 Rhodocyclaceae bacterium
AAAGATGTACCGCCACGACCAACGATTTGCACCGTGTTGATTTTACGGAAACTATTTTAGCCGGTCTGGAGAAATGACTACCTATTTGGAGGTAGCCGCCGGGGGAGTGTGCCGCCCGACCAGCCTTTCGTCGTTCCTGATTGGGGCCTAGCATGCACGCCATGCCAAAACATAGTGAAACAAGCATCGACACTGCGGCGCTCCTCGCGCGCATGCCCCTGTTCGACGGGTTGCCAGAAGGCCAGGTGGCGCTACTCGCGGCCCACTCACGCGGGAGACGCCTATCCAAGGGCGAAATGCTGTTCCAGAAAGGCGATGCCGCCCACGGATTTTACCTGGTCGTCTATGGGCAGATGAAACTCGCCTTCCCCTCCTTCGGCGGTAATGAAAAAGTCGTCGACATCATCGGGCCGCGGCAGAGTTTCGGCGAGGCGGTGATGCTGGCCCAGCGCCCTTATCCCGTTTTCGCCGAGGCGATCATCGATAGCTTGCTGATCCATGTCACCCGGGATGTCGTCTTCGATCTGCTGGAAAACGACCCTTCCTTCGCCCGCCGCATGCTGATCGGTCTGGCGATGCACAATCATTCGCTGGTCCATGACATCGAGGCCTATTCGCTGCGCTCTTCCACCCAGCGCGTGATCGGCTACCTGCTGCAGCATTGCCCGGACGACGGCAGTTGCGAAGGCAGCATCGACATCTTCCTGCCGACCTCGAAACAGCTCACCGCCGCGCGCCTCAACCTGACGCCGGAAACCCTGTCGCGCATCCTCCATGATCTGGCGGATGCCGGGTTGATCGCGGTGCAGGGCAAGCGCATCGCCATCCACGACCTGCGCCGTCTGCGTGGCACGCTGACCGAAGCGCACCCGGACACCTGCCGCCCCGACCGGTCAAACCCGAATCAGGCCAGCAGACCCAGCGGGTTTTTGGCGAGCGCCACCGAGACGATCCAGATAAATACCGTCACGGCGGCAAGACCGGCAGCCACGCGCACGCGCGGACTGCGCCCAGCCTTCAGTGCCAGCATGCCGAGGCTGATGTAGGCAACCAGACCCAGCACCTTGGCGGTCAGCCAGGCATCGACAAACGGGTATTGCCCAATCAGCACGACAAGCGTCAACGCCGCCGCCAGCAGAATGCTGTCGTTGACATGCGGCAGGATGCGGAACCAGCGCCGTCCCGCCAAAGCCGACTTTTGGCCAAGCAACAAGCCGCGCAAGCAGAATCCCGTGATGCTCAGCACCACGCAGACGATGTGCAAATGTTTTACGGCGGCATAAAGCATCAAACCTCCAGTCAAAAAAATGCTAAGGTTGCGCCCCATCCAGAGTGGCCAACCCCAATAACGTTACGTCATGTCTCTTCAACCGGAAACCCATATCGACATCCCGGCGTTTTTGGTGCGCCAACCCCTGTTTCAGGAACTATCGCCCGAGCAGGTCGCGCACATCGCCGCGCATGCCCGCGAGAAACGGCTGGCCGCGGGTGAAATGCTGCTGCAGAAGGGCGATAACCCGCGTGGCTATTACATCATCATTTTCGGCCAGGTCAAACTGGCCTTCCCCTCCGCCAGCGGCAATGAAAAAGTGGTCGACATCCTCGGGCCCCGGCAAAGCTTTGGCGAAACGGTGATGTTTATCGACCGTCCCTACCCGGTGTTCGCCGAGGCCATTGCCGACACGCTGCTGCTGCATGTCGCCAAGGATACGATTTTCGAGCTGCTGGAAACCGACCCGTCCTTCGCCCGCCGCATGCTGGCCAGCATGTCGACGCGGCTGCACGCGCTGATGCGGGACGTCGAATCCTATTCGCTGCGCTCCAGCGCCCAGCGCGTGATCGGCTACCTGATGCAACATTGTCCGAACCAGGGCAATGGCGAATGCGCTGGCAGCGTCGAGGTCACCCTACCGACCTCCAAGCAGATCATCGCCTCGCGGCTCAACCTGACCCCCGAAACCCTGTCGCGCATCTTCCGCGATCTCGCCGAGGCGAAATTGATCAGCGTGCAGTCCCGGCGCATCACCATCAACGATTTCAAGCGGCTGCGCGAATACGATTTTTGAAGCGCACATAATTGCCCACTGCCCGCGCCAGATTCACCCCCAGCCAGGCAGAGGCGAACGCGAACAGCAGCCCGGCGGGACGCGCCAGCACCGGCAGCCAAACCGCCGCCAGCAGCAAGGGCAGCGCGACGAGATGGACGTAAAACTGGCGGCGCATCGCCCGCTCGGGAATCATCTGGTGCATGGTTGGCGGCAGGCTGTTCGGCGGACATAGCCGTTGCAGGTGCAGCCAGTTGAGAAACGGCACGATCTTGTAAAGCATGCCGTTGATGGCCGAGACAAAGACGCCGACGATGGCCAGCACGCCCAGCCACACGGCAGCGCGCGGATCAGCGCCGATCTCGGGCAGCGCGACAAACAGCAGGGCCGAAAACGGCAACGCGACCAGGCAGGCCATGGCGGTACGGAAAAACAGCAAGGAAGTATCGCGAACTTTGCGCCGGCGGCGGTTCTGCAGCGTCAGGGTCACGGCGCCAAACCAACCCGCCGTACCCAGGCCGCAGAACCAGACAACCTCGCGCGCGCCATCCGGCAAACCTATAAGTTGCAGCGACCAGACCAGCAACAGCGCGAAGAGCAGCCAGGGCACGCCCCGCGCGACCCAAGCCGGATAGGCCGGCGTCAGTTGAAACATCGGCACCACGAAATAGGCCACGCCCGCCAGCAGCATCAGCCCCCACCCGCCGAGCCCCCAGGCGGCATGCACGTCGGTCAATGCCAGTAGCGGCAGGTTGGTTGGGTGCGCCAACCCCCAGGCCAACGTCACGCCCAGGCCCAGCGTCACTAGCAGGCCGATCAGGGCGATGCGCAAGGCAGCGATGGTGCCGCCCCGCGCCGGCGTGCGCCAGAGCGCAATGCCGACCACCCCGCCATACAAACCGAGCGCCAACACAAAACCCGACGCCGCCGCCATGAAGAGCGCGGGATGCTGGATCAGGAAGGCCGCCACCAACAGGCAGGCCGCGATAATCAGCAGCGGGTGCACCCAGGCCGCCACCCGCCCCGGCTGCCAGATGTTGCCCCCCGTCGCCACCGGCACGAACTGCAACAGGGCGCCGCACATCGCCTGCAACATGAAACCGGCCACCAGTAAATGCGTGCCCGCCAGCGCGCCCGGCACCCAGCGCGAGGCCAGCAGGTCTCCACCCATAAACGCCAGCAGCAGACCCGCCGCGACGCCAAACCAGGGCGCGGTCAGAAAGAACCGGTAAGGCGCCGAGATCGGCGGCGCCTGCTCGAAGGAAAGGTTCGGCGACACGTCATCCGGCCGGATCAGGCATGGCGGATGCGGATCTCGTGCGTACCGTCGTCCGTGATGGTTTCCTGCCAGACGAAACCATTGTTGCGCAGCGCATTGAACAATGGCACGGGATGGCAATACAGCAGGGCCAGCAACTCCCCTTCCGCCGGCAAGGTATCCAGCGCGGTGAGGATTTTTTCGAGCGGCTCGGGAGGCTGCATCTCGCGGCCATCAATCACCCATTCGGTCATGGCAGAGCCAGCCTTTCACGCAGTTGTGCATCCAGGCCGTCGGTCTGCCCCGCCAGCGAGCGGTCGCACATCGGATAGAGAATGTTCTCTTCCTTCATATTGTGTTGTTGCATGAACACCAGCAGCGTCTCGGCGGCGCCGGCGAAGGCAGCGGCCGCCCTGGCCGTCAGCGCACCCTGCATCTGCTCAAGCAGCCCGCGCATCTGGGCGTGCTCGACGCGCATCATGTGGGTGGGCCCGCCTGTCATGCCGGTAGCCGCCTCGAAGGCGGGAAACAGCAGGGTCTCTTCGCTATTGAAGTGGTCTTCGATCGCGTCATGAAAGCGCGTCAGCAGCACTTGGCAGGCTGGCCAGTCCCCGTCGGCCGCGGCGGCCTCGGTGGCGACGAACAGGTCGTCGCAGTGTTGATGGTGGTGACGCAGGGGTTCGGTCAGGATGGGCATTTTTCAGGGGCCAGGAAACAGCGAGGCCCATTCTCGCCGCAGCGCCCCCCGGCCTGCCTTGACCCGCGTCAAGGGCGCGGGGCGCTCACGCTGTATCCGGCAGGGCAATGGTGTTGCCCTTGCTGTGCAGATAGTCGTTGAAGATGTGCTCGGCGCTCAAGAGCGCGTAGCTGTCATCCGGCAGGCGACGGGTCGTGTCCTTGAGCCGATAGGTGTAATGGCCGCAGGTCCACAGGTCGAAATTGCGCATTTGCGTGCACAGGCAGGTCTTGTCCCAGACCTTGATCTTCTTGGCGCCGGGATGGGCAGCCAGCTCGCGGTTATAGGCCTGGATGTACTGGCAATTGCCGTTGGCGTCGAGAATGTAGCCATACGCCTCGCAGTTGGGGCGGATGCCATCGCCGATGGCGGGGCTTTTCTTCAGCATGCGCATCGGATAGCCGGTCGGCGAAATGCCATTGACCTCGATGTCGTCCTCGCTGGCCTTGAAATACTCCTGCTTGACGGTATCGGGCAGGCCGCATTCCTTGGCCACGGTAAACCGGGTCGCCACCTGCACCGCTGCAGCACCCTGTTCGAGAAAATCGACGGCGTCGCCGCCGGTGAAGATGCCGCCCGCCGGAATCAGCGGGATGTCGAGCTGCTCGGCGGCCAGCCAGGCGCGGATTTCGGCGACGATGGTGGCGAGGTCGTATTGCGCCCAATCCATGCCAAAGCCCAGATGGCCGCCCGCCAGCGGCCCTTCGACGACCACGTAGTCGGGC
>JAUSBB010000026.1 GCA_030652245.1 Rhodocyclaceae bacterium
GTGTCGGTGATGACCACTTCGTCGAGATCGGACGCGGCAATCCGCGGAATGGCGCCGCCCGACAAGACCGGGTGGGTGCAATAGGCCATGACGCGCTTCGCGCCATGCTCCTTGAGCGCACGGGCCGCCTTGCACAGCGTACCGGAAGTGTCGACGATGTCGTCCATGATGACGCAACTGCGGCCTTCAACATCACCGATGATGTGCATCACCTCGGAAACATTGGCGCGCGGCCGGCGCTTGTCGATGATCGCCAGATCGGTTTCGAGGCGCTTGGCGGCGGCGCGGGCGCGCAGCACGCCGCCGACGTCGGGCGACACCACCATCAGGTCGTCGTGGCGTTGTTTCCAGATGTCGCCCAGCAGAATCGGCGTGGCGTAGATGTTATCGACCGGAATATCGAAGAAGCCCTGAATCTGGTCGGCGTGCAAATCGACCGTCAAGAGGCGCTGCACGCCCGCGGCCTGCAGCATGTTGGCCACCACTTTCGCCGCGATCGGCACGCGCGCGGAGCGCGGCCGGCGGTCCTGACGGGCATAGCCGAAATAGGGCACGGCGGCGGTGATGCGTCCGGCCGAAGCGCGCTTCAGCGCGTCGGCGAGGATGATCAGCTCCATCAGGTTGTCGTTGGCCGGCGCGCAGGTGGGTTGCAGGATGAAGACATCCTTGCCGCGCACATTTTCCAGAATCTCGACATTGCTTTCGCCGTCGGAAAACCGCCCCACGGTGCAGCGTCCTATCGAGATGCTCAGGCGCTTGGCAACATCCGCCGCCAACTTTGGGTTGGCGTTGCCGGTAAAGACCATCAGACTGTCGTAGGCCATGCGCTTGCCTATTTTCTCTGCGTTTATTGAAAGCGAAGCGGGCAGCCACGGATTTCCCGTGACTGCCCGGAAGAATGCTGGCTGGGGAGGAAGGATTCGAACCTTCGCATGCTGGAATCAAAATCCAGTGCCTTAACCAGCTTGGCGACTCCCCAAAATCGATGCGCAAAAGCGTCAGCGCGCCGAAAGGACGCGAATTTTCCGCGTTTTACGAATTCATGTCAATGCAAACAACGGATGCACGCCTAATCCGCGCACGACGAGGCCCTGCATGCTGTCTGGCAGCAAGGCATGAGCCGCCCTTGCGGCCGCCTCATCGCGGAATTCAACAAAGCAGCCGGCGCCCGAGCCGGTCATGCGCGCATCGCCCAGATGACGCAGCCAGTCGAGGTGGCGTGCCACCTCGGGATAGAGCGCACAGGCCACGGGTTCCAGATCGTTATGGCCGACGCCCGGCCGCCAGTCGGCCGGTTTCATGGCCGGGGTATCGCGTTTGAGTGCGGGAGAGCGAAAAATCTCCGCCGTCGGCACCGCCACGGCCGGCAGGGTCAGCAGATACCAGGCTTCGGGAACCGCGACATCGGTGAAATGCTCGCCGATGCCCTCGGCGAAGCAGTTGCGGCCGTGGATGAAAATCGGCACGTCAGCGCCCAGCGTCAAACCAATGGCTTGCAGGCGCTCGTTCGACAAGCCGCAGCCCCACAGATGATTGAGCGCGATCAGGGTGGTCGCGGCATCCGAACTGCCGCCGCCCAGACCGCCGCCCATGGGAATGTGTTTTTTGAGGTGGATCGTTGCGCCCAACGCCGTCCCCATGTTGGCGGCGGATCCGGCTGACGCCGTCCCGCCAGCGCCGACTTTCAGCAACGCCTCGGCTGCGCGCACCACCAGGTCTTGCTCCGGCGGCACGCCGGGCGTCGGCGTCGCCAGCACGATGCGGCCATCGCTACGCGGCTCGAAGCGCAGGGTGTCGGCCAGATCGATGAAACGAAATACCGTTTGCAGCAGGTGATACCCATCGGCGCGCCGGCCGACGACATGCAGGAACAGGTTGAGTTTCGCAGGCGCTGGCCAAGCGCTCTCCCAGTTCATTGCACCTCGCTCCACTCGTCGATCTTCAGCCGCACGGCGATGTCATCGCGTTCGAGTTCGATCACCGTCGGCAGCGCATCGGCCGCGGCGCTTTCGCGCTCGACAATCGTCACGCGCCAGCCATCGGCAACTTCGATTTCTCCGAGCAGCCAGCGGGCGGAAGCCCCGAGTGGCAGCGGAAAACCAAACACCTGTTGCGCCAGCGCGCCCAGGTTATCCGCCGCGAAGTGGCGGCGGTCGGCCAATACCAGCCGGGCGCCGGTGGCGTCCTGCGTGAGCTCCGCCAGTCCCTGCCCCAGCGGCGTGGCCAGCAGGATTTCGTCCGTGGCCGGCGTGTGCCGCCAGTCGATTCTGGCGTGGTGGCGAATTTCGCCCTGGCGCACGGCAATCCGGCCGACAAAGGCGAACTGCGCGATCTCGCCGACGGGCGGACGTGCAAGATGTTCAGGGGTGATTGCGCAGCCGGACAACACGGCCAACGCAAAAAAGATAATTGCCCGGATCAAGGTGCGAGACGTTTGATGGTGGTCGTCAGTGTTTCGTTGGCGGGGTGCTCGCGCCGGGATTTTTCCCAGGCCTGGCGCGCCTCGTCATGGCGGCCGAGCGACCACAGCACCTCGCCCAGATGCGCGGCAATCTCCGGGTCGGCGCGCATGCCGTAGGCGGCACCGAGGATTTCCAGCGCCGCTCGGGCGTCGCCCATGCGGAACAGGGCCCAACCCTTGCTGTCGAGGATGAGCGGATCGTTGGGCGCCAGTTGCAGCGCCCGTTCAATCAGCGCGAGCGCTTCGGCCAGGCGGATGTTGCGATCGGCGAAGGTGTAGCCGAGCGCGTTGTAAGCGTGGGCATGATCAGGCTTGAGCTCGATCAGGCGACGTAGGCGGCTTTCAACCTCGTCGATGCGGTCCAGCTTTTCGGCAACCATGGCGATTTCATACAGCAGCTCGGGCTGGTCGGGCTGTTGCTCCAGACCGCGCGCCAGCACTGCGTGAGCCTCCGCGGTCTGGCCGGCTTCGCGCAGCAACTGCGCCTCGCCGATCAGGAGTTGCGCGCGCTCTTGCGGATTGGCGGCCTCGCTCGCCGCCAGCAGGTGGCGCGCCGCTTCGGGCTTGCCCTGCTTGACCAGCAGACTGGCGGCTTGCAGCCGGGCGGACAAATAGTGTTCGCCGCGACCGACCTTGCCAAACCACTGCAGGGCTTCGTCGGGACGCTTGCTCTCCGCGGCGAGCTGGCCCAGGTAGAAGTGCGCCTTGTCCGCTTCGACGTGGCCGATTTCAGCCAGCTTGCGCAAATGGATTTCCGCATCCGCCTTGTCGTCGAGTTGCAGCGACAGCACGGCAACGGCAAACAGGACATCGCCGTTTCTGGCCGGATCGCTCTCGCTTTGTTGAAGCAAAATGCCGAACTGGCGGCGGCCCTCGGCATAGCGCTTGTCGCCCACCAGGGCGCGCGCATAGGTCAGCCGCGCGTTGCGCGCCTCGGGATGGGCGGCGATGAATTCTTCGAGCACCGCAAGCGCCGCGCTTTTTTCACTCAACTGGGCCAGCAACAAGGCGGCGGCTTCCCAGTCGGGTTTGAGCTTCCGCGCTTGCCGGGCGGCGTCCCGCGCCGCGTCGGGATCGCGCGCCTCGAAAGCCGCCACGGCGCGCACGTAATGCGCCTCGGGCAGTTGCAGGTAAGGGGCGGTCAACGCCTCGATCAGTTCGCGCACCGCCTGCTTGTCTTCGGCGCGGGCAAACAGGCTATTGAGGCGCAGCAAACCGGTACCGATCTGCTGCGGGGCGAGGGCCAGCAGCGCCGCCGTCCTGGGCCGGAGTTCGGCATAGCGTCCCTGCGCCACCAGCACGTTGATCAAGGTCAGATGGGCCTGCAGCGATGCCGGATCGATATCGAGCATCAGCTCCGCAGCCTGTTGGGCCAGCTGCGGATGCCGCGCATGCACGGCAATTTCAGTGGCGCGGCGCGCCAGGCGCGGGTCGCGCGTCCGGCGCGCCAGATCGAGATAGAGTTCAGCCGAGTTGGCGAACTGCCCGCGCTGACCGGCTATCTCGGCCAGCAGGAACTGGTAAAGCAACCGGGGCGTCAGCTCGACGTCCGGCAGACCCGCAACGGATTTTTCCTGCGCCGCCGCCTCGTCCTGATCGAGCGGCGTGCCCTGGGCATGCACGCCGGATGTGGCGAGCAATGCTACGGCGACAATAAGCCCCCCCCGCAAAAGCCGCTGCGCGGCTTTCTCCCCCCAGGGGGCCAAGAAACACTTGGGGCGGCCCGGCGTATTTCTTGAGAACAGGGACAGGATCGGCTTCATGAGAGCGGGCGTCGAACGAAATGGGCGTGTGTCTACAATGGCGTCATGTTAGCAGCTTCCAATCAACGCTATGCCTGAGCTCCCCGAGGTCGAAGTCACGCGGCGCGGCATTGCCCAGCGGGTCGAGGGCTCCAGGCTCGAACGCGCCGTCCTGCGCGCGCCGAGTTTGCGCTATCCGATTCCTCCCGGCCTGGCCCGCAAGCTCGCCGGACGCACGCTGATCACGGCAAAACGGCGCGGCAAGTATTTGCTGCTCGATCTCGACGGCGGCCATCTGCTGATTCATCTGGGCATGTCGGGCAGCCTGCGCTTTGTCGCTCCCGGCACGCCACCCGAAAAGCACGATCACGCCGATCTCATCTTCGGCGAGGTGGTGCTGCGGCTCACCGATCCGCGCCGCTTTGGCGCTTTGCTGTGGCTGGCGGGCGATCCGCTGCAACATCCGCTGATCGCCAAGCTGGGTATCG
>JAUSBB010000143.1 GCA_030652245.1 Rhodocyclaceae bacterium
GCACGCTGATCCTCGTGCCGCGCGAGACGCCATTCTCGGCGATCCATCTCGAAAACATGCTCAAGCTCCGCCGCGCCGGCGCGGTGATTTTGCCGCCCAATCCAGGCTTCTATCACCGGCCGCAAAGTATCGACGGACTGGTCGACTTCGTCGTGGCGCGCATTCTTGACCGGTTGGCCGTGCCACATACCCTGATGCCGCGCTGGGGCGAAGAAGGCTGATGGAAATCCCGCTCTTCCTGCTGAATGCCGTGCTGCATTCCGGCGGCAGCCTTTCCCTGCGGGTATTCGAGGCGCGTTACATGGACATGGTGAAGGACTGCCTGCGCACCAGTTCGCCATTCGGCGTCTGCCTGCTCGAACAGGGCGATGAAGTCCTCGCGCCGTCCGCGCCGTCGCGCCCAAAAATCGTGCCGCAACGGGTCGGCACGCTGGCGAGCATCGCCGATTGGGACATGCCGCAGCTGGGCATTCTCAACATCATCGTGCATGGCGGCGCGCGGTTTCGCATTCTCGATCATCACGAAATGAAGAACGGCCTGGTGCGGGCCACGGTCGAACTGCTGCCCGAGCCGCCGGTGACGCCGATCCCCGGCGACTATGCGCGGCTGATCCCCATGTTGCGGGCGCTGCTCGAAGGGCTTGAGGAGGTCAAGCCGCCCGCGCCGCACCGGTTTTACGACGCCGCCTGGGTGGCCGACCGCTGGGCGGAACTACTGCCCCTGCCGCTCGCGACCCACCAGCAGTTGCTTGAGCTGGATGACGGCGTGGCGCGACTCGACGCGATCTATCGGTTTCTTGAGCGGTCCTGACCGATCAGCCGATCCGGTGATCGGCGACGTCTACACGCACGGCGGGACGTTGCAACACGGTGGCGACCGCATCGGCATACTGTTTCGCCCACTCGCCCGGCTCGGCAAAGCGCTTTTCGCCACCGTATTCGGCGATGCCGAGAATCTTGTCGAGCACCAGCACCTTGCCCATCGGGTTGGTCGACTCGCATTCCAGCGCTTCCCACTGCGCGTTCAGCCACTGGTTGGCCTCATCGCGGGACATCCCGGCGTGGGCGATGAGTTCGTATTCATGGACGCGGTCAAAAACAACGCTGACGATGCTGGACATGCGGCTTCCCTCCTGTGCGTGAAGCATGGATTCTGCCGCTCAAGCGGCAGGAAGACAATCATTTTGGCGACATTTCGCGCTATGGTGTTGATCCCATGAGCGCACCCTTCACCCCCACCACCGGCCTGCCGGAACTCGATGCCGTGCTGCGCGGCGTGGAGCGCGGCGACAACATTGTCTGGCAGATCCAGTCGCTCGACGAATATCTCGCGCTGGTCAGGCCCTATGCCGCGGCGTCCCGCGCCCAGCAGCACCGCCTGATCTATTTCCGCTTTGCCGCGCATCCGCCGCTGCTCACCGTGGCCGACGGCGCGGAAATCCACTGGCCGCGCCCCGCCGACGGCTTCGATGCCTTTGTCGATCAGGTGCATTCGGTGATCGAGGCGGCCGGGCGCGAAACGATGTACGTGTTCGATTGCCTCTCGGAACTCGCCGATGCCTGGCAATCCGACCGCATGCTGGGCAACTTCTTCCGCCTGACCTGTCCGCGCCTGTTCGACCTCGACACGGTGACCTACTTCGCCGTCTACCGGAATCGCCACGCGCAGTCGGCCATCGGCGTGATTACCGACACCACGCAGTTCCAGATTGACCTCTTTCGTTGCCGCGAGCGTCTCTATCTGCGCCCGATCAAGGTGCAGCACCGTTCGTCGGCCGCGATGGACCTGATTCACGCCTGGGAGCCGAACGACCATTTTCGTCCGGTGCGTGACAGCGGCACGGTCGCGGAGATCCTCGCCAACTCGCAATGGCCGGGGCTGGAGGACAACCACATCGCCAGCCACTGGGAAAAGGCGTTCGCGGCGGCGAAGCTGGTGGCGGCCGCGCATTCGGCGGGTTTTCCCGATCCCGCCGAGGCCGAGTGGTTCGAGCGCCTCTCCCGGATGGTGTTTCCCGGCGACCCGTCCATGGCGCGGATGATCGACGAATATCTGACCCTCGACGACCTGCTGACAGTGCGCCGCCGCATGATCGGCAACGGCACCATCGGCGGCAAGGCGCTCGGCATGCTGCTGGCGCGCGCAATCTTGCGCCGCGACGCCCAGACACTGACCGCCGAACTCGAAGCGCACGATTCTTTTTATGTCGGCACCGAAGTCTTCGACACCTTCTTTGTGCACAACGACCTGTGGTGGATTCGCCGCCGCCAGCGCGATTCCACGACCTTCCTCGCGGATCTCGACACGGCGCGGGAACGCATCATGGCGGGGACGTTCTCGCGGGGGACGCTGCGGCAGTTCGAGGCCATGCTCGATTACTTCGGCGAATGGCCGTTCATCGTGCGCTCCAGCTCGCGCCTGGAGGATTGTTACGGCAACGCCTTTGCCGGCCAGTACGACAGCGTGTTCTGTCCCAACCGCGGCCCCTGGGAGACGCGCCTGGCCGCCCTGCTCGACGCCGTGCGCCAGGTCTATGCCAGCACCTTGAGCGAAGCGGCGCTCCGCTATCGCGAGCGCCGCGGCCTGCTCGGCGAAAACGAGCAGATGGCGCTTTTGATCATGCGCGTCTCGGGCACGGCCGGCGGCCGCTACTTTCACCCGCATGCCGCCGGCGTGGGTTTGTCGATCAATCCCTATCCCTGGAACCCCCGCATCGACATGAAGGCCGGCGTGATCCGGCTGGTCGCCGGCCTCGGCACCCGTGCCGTCGATCGCGCCGACGACGACTACACGCGCCTGGTGGCGCTGAATGCGCCCGAATTGCGTCCGGAAACCAATTTCGGCGCCATCGCCCGCCACGCCCAGCGACGCATGGATGCGCTCGATCTCGAAGAAAACCGTCTGGTTTCAGGACGCTTCGCCGAGATGGTGCAGGACCAGCCGGATTTCCCGCTGGCGCTGTTTACCACCCGCGAGGAACCCGGCAAACCCGCCTTCCTCACCTTCGACCGGCTGATCGAGACCACGCCGTTCATCGACGACATGCGCCAGATGCTGCGCCGCCTGCACGCCGCCTACGCGTATCCGGTGGAAATCGAGTTCGCGCTCAACGTCATGCCCGACGGCGCCTATCGCATCAACCTACTGCAATGCCGGCCGCTCCAGGTGCGTAATGTCGACGGCATGGTCCGCGTCGCGCCGCCCGCCGACGTGCCGCACCTCATCGATACCCGGGGCGCGGTGATCGGCCCCAGCCGGGTGATCCAGCCCGACCGGCTGGTCTATGTCGTGCCGGCGGTGTATGGCCAACTCGGCCAGGACGACCGCCTCGCCGTGACCCGCATCGTCGGCCGCATCAACCAGGCCAGTAGTGACCGCACGCTGCTGATGCTCGGCCCGGGCCGCTGGGGCACGCGCGACCTCTGGCTGGGCCTGCCCGTGAACTTCGGCGAGATCAATCATGTCGCCGCGCTGTGCGAGATCGTCGGCATGCACGAGAGCCTGATTCCCGATGTATCGCTCGGCACCCACTTCCTCAACGAACTGATCGAAGCGGACATGCTGTACTTCGCGCTGTTCCCCGGACGGGAAGGCAACGGCATCGACGCGGCGACGCTGCTCGGCCTGCCGAATCGCCTCGCCGAGATCCTGCCCGACGCCGCGCGCTGGACAGGCGCGGTGCATGTGACCGACATCGCTCCGGGGGCCATGACCCTGTATGCCGATGCGGAACGCCAGCAGGTCGCGGTGATACTTGATAACCTTGGCGATTGACAGGCAGGATCTATCCCGCCAGAAAGATGAAGCGATGAAACATGCAATAGGGCGCTGGTGTGCGCCTTTGGTCATTGTGCTGCTGGCGGCCTGCGGCGAAAAATTGCCACCGCCCGACGCCGCCAACAGCGGCCCCAAACTCGTCAAGGCCATAAAGGTCGGCGCCGATTCTGTGTCCCATCAGACGGCGTCAGAACACCGCTACAGCGGCGAGGTGCGAGCACGTTACGAATCCCAACTCGCTTTCCGCGTCGGCGGCAAGCTCGTTGTACGCTTGGCCGATGCCGGCGCGCGCGTCAAGGCCGGCCAGCCACTGGCGCGGCTCGATCCGGCCGATGCGCAACTGACGGTGGTGCAGGCCGAGGCCAATCGGTCTCTCGCGGCGGCGGAATTGCAGCGCACGCAGGAATTGAAAGCGAAGAATTTCGTCAGCCAGGCCGCGCTCGACGCGAAAGTCAGCACCGCGCAGTCCGCCGCGGCCCAGGCGCAACTGGCGAAAAACCAGGCGGGCTACACGACGCTGAGCGCCGATGCGCCGGGCGTGGTCGCCGCCGTGCTGGCCGAGCCGGGCCAAGTGGTGGGCGCGGGGCAGGGCGTGTTCCGCGTTGCCAGGGACGGCGAACGCGAGGTGGCGATTGCGATTCCCGAGGCGCACCTGGCCGGCTTGAAAGTCGGCGCTGGCGGGACGGCGCAACTCTGGGCCGAGGGCGCGGACAAGATGTATCGGGTTGTGCTGCGCGAACTGGCACCGGCCGCCGATCCGGCGACGCGCACCTTCGCCGCGCGCGTGACGCTTCTCGCCGCCCCGGCCGACCTGCCACTGGGGCTGACAGCAACAGTGAGCTTCGCCCGCCAGGCAACAGCGCAAATCGTCGTGCCGCTCGCCGCAATCCTGCAACAGGGCGCGGGGGAACGTGGGGCCGCGGTCTGGGTGATTGGTGCGGACAGCACGGTCAGCCAGCGCGTGGTCGAAGTCGAGCGTTACAGCGATACCGGCGCGGTGTTGAAAAACGGCTTGAGCGCGGGCGAATCGATCGTGGCCGCCGGCGCCTTCAAACTCGTCGCCGGCGAGAAGGTGCGGATTGCCGAAGTGCCGGGCAAATGAAAACACCCAACCTTTCCGAGTGGGCGCTCGAGCACCCGTCGATGGTGCTCTATCTGATGATCGTGCTGATGGTCGGCGGCGTGCTGGCCTTCTTCCAGCTCGGCCGCGCCGAAGACCCGGACTTCACCTTCAAGGTCATGGTGGTGCGCACCCTGTGGCCGGGCGCGACGGCCAGCGAGGTCGAAGCCGAGCTGACCGAGCGCATCGAGAAGAAATTGCAGGAAACGCCCTATGTCGATGTGATCAAGTCCGCTTCGCGCGCCGGCGAGTCGCTGGTGTTCATCCTCCTCAAGGACTACACGCCCAAGCCCGAGGTGCCCGAGGCATGGCGTCAGGTGAGGAAGAAACTCGACGACATCAAGCAGCAGATGCCGGCCGGCGTGCAGGGCCCCTTTCCGAATGACGAATTCGGCGACGTCTATGTGAACATCTACGCGCTGACCGGCGATGGCTATGACCAGGCCGAGCTGCGGCGGCAGGCCGTGCGCATGGCGCGCGAGTTGCGTGCCGTGGCCGATGTGAAAAAAGTCGATTTGCTCGGCGTGCAGGATGAAAAGATCTACGTCGAGGTGGCCCCGACGCGGCTGGCGGCGCTGGGGATCACGCCCGCCCAGGTGGCCGAGGCGCTGGCCAAACAAAACGCCGTCGCCCCGGCGGGCTTTGTCGAGACAGCCAGCGACCGCGTGCGGCTGCGCGTCTCCGGCGGCTTCGACACGGTGGAGCAGATTCGCGCCACGCCGCTGGCGGTCGGCGGCCGGCAGTTCCGCCTGGGCGACATCGCCACGGTAACGCGCGGCCTGGCCGACCCGCCCAACGCGCAAATGCGGATGGGCGGCAATCCAGCCGTCGGTATCGCCGTGGTGATGGCCAAGGGCGGCAATGCCATCCAGTTGGGAGCGAACCTGCGGGCCGCCATCGAGCGCCTGTCCCGCGAGCTTCCGCTGGGCATGGCGGTCGGCACTGTGGCCGATCAGCCCGCCGTCGCGCAGGTCGCGCTCAATCTGTTCATGCAAACACTCGCCGAGGCGGTCGCCATCGTGCTGGCGGTGAGCTTTCTCAGCCTGGGGTTTCGCACCGGCCTGGTGGTGGCGCTGTCGATCCCGCTGGTGCTGGCGATGACCTTTCTGCTGATGAAGTTCTTCGGCATCGACCTCCACCGCATCTCGCTCGGCGCGCTGATCATCTCGCTGGGCCTGCTCGTCGATGACGCCATCATCGCCGTGGAGATGATGGTGGTGAAGATCGAACAGGGCTGGGAGAAATTCCGCGCCGCCACCTTCGCCTATACCTCGACCGCCTTCCCGATGTTGACCGGGACGCTGATCACCGTGGCCGGTTTCACGCCGGTGGGGTTTGCCAAGTCGGGCGCCGGTGAATTCGCCTTCGCGATCTTCGCCGTGACGACCATCGCGCTGTTGACCTCGTGGATCGTCGCGGTGGTTTTCACGCCCTGGCTCGGCTACAAGCTGCTCGACGAGAAGGCGCTGCGGAAATTCGGCGCGGAACATCACGGCGACCCCCACGACACGCCGTTCTACCGGCGCTTTCGCGCGCTGCTGACCTGGTGCCTGCGGCGACGCTGGACGGTCATCGGCCTCTCCGTGCTGGCTTTTGCGCTGGGCATGGTGCTGTTCAACACCGCCGTGCAGAAACAGTTTTTCCCGCCCTCGTCGCGTCCCGAGCTGCTGGTCGACCTGTGGCTGCCGCAGGGCGCGGCGCTCAAGGCGACCGAAAAAGAGGTCAAGCGCGTCGAGGCGCTGCTGGCGGGTGATGAAAAGATTTCGCATTTCTCGTCCTACATCGGCAACGGCGCGCCGCGCTTCTATCTGCCGCTCGATCAGCAACTGTTCAGCGACAACTTCGGCCAACTGGTGATCGTGACCAAGGGCTTCGACGAGCGCGAGGCGGTGCGCGCTCGCCTGATGACGGCGTTTGCCGCGCCGGACGGTTCGTGGAGCCATCTGCGCGCCCGCGTGCAGCGGCTGGAGAACGGCCCGCCGGTGGGTTATCCGGTGGTGTTTCGCGTCGCCGGCGAAAATGTCGAGACGCTGCGCGCCATTGCCGGCGAGGTGGCGACGGTGATGCGCGGCAATCCCAACGTGCGCGACGTGCATCTGGACTGGAACGAAAAGGCCAAGAGCGTGCGTGTGGCCATCGACCAGGACCGCGCCCGGGCGCTGGGCGTCAGCAGCCAGGACGTGGCGCAGGCCTTGCAGGCGCATCAGGTGGGGGCGACGCTGACGCAGTTTCGCGAGGGCGACCAGTTGATCGACATCGTCTGGCGCGCCGGCGGCCCCGAGCGTGGCAGCCTCGACCGGCTGGCCGATTTACCCGTGCCGGCGGGCGGCAAGTGGGTGCCGCTGGCGCAGGTGGCGAAGCTCGAACCCGTGCTGGAAGAAGGCGTCATCTGGCGGCGCGACCGCCTGCCGGCGATTCAGGTGCGCGCCGACCTGGCCAATGCCAAAGTCACCGGGCCGACCGCCTCGCTGCAGATCGACCCGCAACTCGCCGCCATTCGCGCCAAGCTGCCGCCGGGTTATCACGTCGATATCGGCGGCACCATCGAGGAATCGGCGAAGAACGAAAACGCGCTGAAGGACGTCGTGCCGCTGATGATCGTCGCCGTCATCACGCTCTTGATGATGCAACTGCAAAGCATCAAGCGCACCGTGCTGGCGCTCTTGACCGCGCCGCTCGGCCTGATCGGCGTGGCGCTGGCGCTCATCGCTTTCGACAAACCCTTCGGCTTTGTCGCCAACCTGGGCATCATCGCGCTCCTGGGGATGATCCTGAGAAATTCGGTGATTCTGCTCGACCAGATCGAACAGGACGAGAAAGCCGGCAAGAGCACCTGGGAGGCCATCATCGGCTCGGCGGTGCGGCGTTTCCGTCCCATCATGCTGACCGCCGGGACGGCCGTGCTGGCGATGATCCCGCTCTCCCGCCAGATCTTCTGGGGGCCGATGGCCGTGGCGATCATGGGCGGCCTGATCATCGCCACCGTACTGACCTTGCTGTTCCTGCCCGCGCTCTATGCGGCGTGGTATCGCGTAAGCGAGCCCACCCCGTAAGCAGCCGACGTAAAATGCCCGCTCTTGTCTTGCCCGCCAACGCCCCAATTTTGGAGTAACCATGAACTACGAACAAGCCCGCCACAACATGATCGAGCAACAACTGCGCACTTCCGAGGTGCTCTCGTCGGCCGTGGTCGATCTGCTGTATGCCGACCAGCGCGAAAATTATGTGCCGGACGCCTACCGCGCCCTGGCCTTTAGCGATTGCGCCATTCCCCTGTCGCCCACCGCGTCCATGCTGACGCCCAAGCTTGAGGCGCGCATCCTGCAGACAGCCGACCTGAAGCGCAGCGACCGCGTGCTTGAGATTGGCGCCGGTTCCGGCCACATGGCGGCATTGCTCGCCGAGCGTGCGCAGCAGGTGTGGACACTGGAGATCGATCCGGCGCTCGCCGAGTTCGCCCGCCGCAACCTTGCCAATGACGGCGTGGCCAATGTGACGGTCGAGGCCGGCGACGGCCTGGCTGGCCTGCCCGCCCATGCGCCCTTCGATTTCATCCTGGTTTCTGGCGGCGTGCCAGAGATCCCCGCCACGCTGCTCGCCCAACTGAAAGTCGGCGGCCGCCTGCTGGCCTTTGTCGGCGAATCGCCGGTCATGACCCTGCGCCTCGTCACCCGGCAGACCGAGACGGCCTACGGCAGCACCGACCTGCTCGAAACCGACGTGCCGCTGCTGCAAAACGTCCGCGCCACGGAGCGCTTTTCTTTTTAATGAAACAACTCAGCGCCGCCGAACTCAAGGCCTGGCTCGACGACCCCAGTCGTCCGCCACCGGCGCTGATCGACGTGCGCGAGCCCTGGGAGTTCGATGTCGTGCGCATTCCCGGCGCCAAGCTGGTGCCGATGCGCGCAATCCCGGCGCGTTACCTGGAGCTGCAGCGTGATGTCGAAACCGTCATCGTCTGCCACCACGGAGCGCGCAGCTATCAGGTTGGCATGTTTCTGGAATATCAGGGTTTCACCAACATCATTAATCTCTACGGCGGCATGGCGGCATGGTCGCGCGATGTCGATCCGGCCGCGCCCACCTATTGATCTATCGGAGTCCCGCATGAAATCGCCCCTTCCCTTGCCCCTGCTTGCTGCACTGGCCTTCGCGGGCAGCGCCATGAACGCGCACGCCGCCGACCTGTTGCAGGTTTATCGCGATGCCGTCGGCTTCGATGCGCAATATGCCGCCGCGCGCGCGCAGCGCGATGCCGGGCTCGAAAAGCTGCCGCAGGGGCGCGCCGGCCTACTGCCGACCATCGGCCTGTCCGCGAACACGACGTGGAACGACATCGAGTCCACCGCGCGGACCACCCCGGCGGTGACGCGCAGCGCCGCATACAACAGCAACGCCTGGGGCGTGTCGCTCGCGCAACCCTTGTTCCGTTGGCAAAACTGGGTAGGCTACCAGCAGGCCGAACTGGCCGTGGCGGCCGCCGAGGCGCAATTCGCCCTGGCCCGGCAGGATCTCATCGTGCGCGTGGCGCAGGCCTACTTCGACGTGCTGCTGGCCCAGGAAACGCTGGCGACCGCTCAGGCGCAGAAAACGGCGATTACCCAGCAGCTCGAATCGGCCAAGCGCAACTTCGAGGTCGGCACGGCCACCATCACCGACACGCACGAGGCCCAGGCGCGCTTCGACCTGACCGTCGCGCAGGAAATCGCCGCCGAGAAC
>JAUSBB010000035.1 GCA_030652245.1 Rhodocyclaceae bacterium
CGCTCCGGCACGCTGACCTACGAAGCGGTGGCGCAGGTCACCGAACTGGGCCTGGGTCAGTCTTCGGCCATCGGTATCGGCGGCGACCCGATCAATGGGCTCAAGCACCTCGACATCATGAAACTGTTCAACGACGATCCCGACACCGATGCGGTCATCATGATCGGCGAGATCGGCGGCCCGGACGAAGCGGAGGCCGCGCGCTGGTGCAAGGACAACATGAAAAAGCCGGTGGTCGGCTTCATCGCGGGGGTGACCGCGCCGGCCGGTAAACGCATGGGGCATGCCGGCGCGCTGATCTCCGGCGGCGCCGACACGGCCGAGGCCAAGCTGGCCATCATGGAGGAGTGTGGTTTTATCGTGACGCGCAACCCGTCGGAAATGGGCAAACTCTTGAAGTCCCTGCTGTAAGGAGCGGTTCATGGCACTGTTTTTATCCGAAGCCGACGTCCGCCAGTTGCTGACGATGGACCTGGCGCTGGAAGCCGTGACGGCAGCGCATGCCGCGCACGGGACCCACCGTGCCATCGACATTCCCCGCCAGCGCACCCGCACGCCGGGTGCCACGCTGCATATCCTGCAAGGGGCGCTGCTCGATGAAGGTGTGATTGGTTACAAGGCCTACACGACCGCGCGCGCCGGCAAGCGCTTCATGGTGCATCTGTTCGATGCGGCGACTGGGGCACCGCTGGCGGCGATCGAGGCCGACTTTCTCGGGATGATGCGCACCGGCGCCACCGGCGGACTGGCGGCAAAGGTTTTGTCCCGGCCGGAGAGTGCGGTGGTGGGTCTCCTCGGCGCGGGCTGGCAGGCGCAGAGCCAGTTGGAGGCTCTGTGCCGCGTCCGGCCGATCCGCCAGGTCAAGCTGTTTTCGCGCGACGCCGAACGGCGCCGTCTCGCCAGCGCCGACTTTTCAAGCCGCTTCGGCGTCGCGGTGATCCCCGTGGATAGCGCCGAGGCGGCGGTGCGCGAGAGCGATATCGTCGTTACCATCACCGCGGCCGTCACGCCGCTCTTCAAGGGCGAGTGGTTGGCGGCGGGGACGCATGTCAATGCCGCCGGATCGAATGCCCTGATCCGTCGCGAAATCGACGAGGAGACGGTTGCCCGCGCGGCCGTGGTTTGCGTGGACAGCCGCAAGACGGCGCTCGCCGAGGCCGGCGACCTGCTGCCGGCGCTGGAAAAGGGGCGACTCAGCGAAGGACAGCTCGTCGAGCTGGGCGAGATCGTTGCCGGCATCCGTCCGGGACGTCCCGATCCGCAAGCGCTCACCCTGTTCGAATCGCAGGGCATGGCCATTCAGGATCTGGCGGTGGCGGTGCGCCTGCTCAAGCTGGCGCGTGCGCAGGGTCTGGGCGTGGAGCTACCTTACTAGCAAATGGCCCCCCACGCTCACCTGAGTTCGCTGCCCCCCACGGGGGGGCTGATGCCCTCTTGGGGCGGCCCGGCGAGGGCATCATGGCCTTGATCGACCTTTCCGCTGCGCTCGAAATGGCGGTTTGCAGCGATACGGGTCGAGTCCGTCAGCTCAATGAAGATTCGGTACTGACCAATGTCACGCTGGGCCTGGCCGTGCTGGCCGATGGCATGGGCGGCTACAACGCCGGCGAGGTGGCCAGCAGCATGGCCACGGCCGTTTTGGGCAGCGAGCTCGAACACCTGTTCAACACCCGCCCCCCCTGCCAGCCTGCCGAAAGCGGGAGAACTTTTGCGGAAGACGCGCTGGCCGACGTGATCGCGCGCACCAATGCCGCGATTTATCAGGCGGCGCAAAGTCAGGCGGAATACACGGGGATGGGCACAACCCTGGTCGCCGTGCAGTTTTATGATGATCGTTTGCTGGTCGCGCACATCGGCGATTCGCGGTTGTACCGGCTGCGTGGCGGGGCACTGCGGCAATTGACGCGCGATCACTCCCTGTTGCAGGAACAGATCGACACGGGCATGATCACGGCGGAGCAGGCGCGTTTTTCGCAAAACAAAAACCTGGTGACGCGCGCGCTCGGCGTCGAGCCGACTGTCAATACCGAATTGAACGAATATGATGTGCTTCCGGGCGATATTTACCTGCTTTGCTCGGATGGCCTCAACGATATGATGGAGGATGAGGAGATTGCCATGACATTGTCCGCGCTATCGGTCAATCTGTCGCTTTGTGCTTCGCAACTGGTGCTGCAGGCGAACGATCATGGCGGGCGGGACAATGTTTCGGTGGTCCTGGTCAAGATCAAAGCAGCCTTTCCGTCCGTCCATGGGGCGGGCGGCTGGTGGCGGCGCATGCAGTCGTGGTTCGGTTAACGTTGTCAGCCTTGAAGGACGCTCAAGATGGCTAAGCTTATACTCAGCATGGATAACCTGGTGCTCAAGGAAATTCCCTTGAACAAGGAACGCACCACGCTCGGTCGCAAGGCGCACAACGACATCCAGATCGATAATCTGGCGGTATCGGGCGAGCATGCGGTGATTGTGAGCATCCTCAACGACTCCTTCCTTGAGGATCTGAACAGCACCAATGGCACCTTCGTCAATGGCCAGCAGATCAAGAAGCATTTTCTGCAAAACAACGATGTCATCGAACTGGGCAAGTACCGCCTCAAATACATCAACGAGGCGCCCCAGCACGCCACGCAGGCTGATTTCGAGAAAACCATGGTCTTGCGCCCCGACATGCTGAGAAAACCCGCCGAACCCGCCGCCGCGAAGCCGCCGACTGCGGCATCGCCGCCCGCGGCGCCACCGGCCGCGGCACCCCAGCCGCCGTTGGGCGCGGTGCAAATCTTGACCGGCAGCAATGCCGGCAGACAGCTCGAGCTGACCAAATCGCTCACCACGCTGGGCCGGCCGGGCGTTCAGGTGGCGGTGATCGCGCGTCGCCCCATCGGTTATTTCCTGACCCATGTCGAGGGGGCCCGCTACCCGCTGGTGAATGGCGCGGCCATTCATACCCAGGCGCACGAACTCAAGGATCACGATGTCATCGAACTGGCCGGCGTGAAAATGGAGTTTTTCCTCAAGGGCTGATGCGGTCCGCGTAGACAACAAGCATGAAAATACGCATTCTCGGTTGCAGTGGCGGCATTGGCGGTCGCCACCTGCGCACCACCTCGATCCTGGTCGATAGCGACATCATGATCGACTGTGGCACCGGGGTTGCCGATCTTTCCATTGCCGAACTCGCCCAAGTCGACCACATCTTCCTGACCCATAGCCATATGGATCACATCGCCTGCCTGCCGCTGATGATCGATACGGTGAGCGACATGCGCAACCGCCCGCTGACCATTCATGCGACGCCGCCGGTCGAGGAGATCTTGCGCGCGCACATCTTCAACTGGGCGATCTGGCCGGACTTCACCGAAATTCCCACGCCGGCAGCGCCGTGCCTGCGCTTTGCCTCGATTGCGGTCGGCGAGGCCATCGACCTGCACGGGCGGCGCATCGTGCCCCTGCCCGCCGATCACACCGTGCCGGCCGTCGCCTACCAACTCGACTCCGGGCGCGCCAGCCTGGTGTTTTCCGGCGATACCGGCCCCTGTCCGGCGCTCTGGCAGGCCGTCAATGCCATCGGCAATCTGCAGACCCTGATCATCGAAACCGCCTTCTCGAACCGCGAACGCAAGCTGGCGGAAGAATCCTGTCACCTGTGTCCCAGCATGCTGCTGGAGGAACTGCGTTACCTGCAATCCAGACCCGAGATATTCATTACCCACCTCAAGCCTGGCCAGATCGAATTGACCATGCAGGAAATCGAAGACAGCATCGGCGAATTCCGGCCGCGCATGCTGCAAAACAACCAGGTATTTGAACTATGACCACACTACCCGTACCCCCCGAAACATTGGCCCGCCTGTCGCCCCTCGCCGGGCTGGGGGAGGATTGTCTGCGCCAACTCGCCGGGCTGGCCAAGGTCGAATGCTTTGCGCCCGCCGCGGCACCCTTGAACTTCGCCTGGCAGAACAAGACGGTGTACCTCCTCAAGGGCGAGATGAAGCTCGATTACCCGTCGGGCGGCATGAAAATCATGGTCGGCGGCTGGGGCGAGGCGCTGTTCCCCCTCAATCGCAGCGGCATGGATCCCCTGCGCGCGCGGGCGATCACCGATGTCGAGATTTTGTGGTTCGACGCCAATGTCCTGGATATTCTCGTCACCTGGCACCAGGCGGCGCCTCTGAAACCCGCACAGTCCGCGGGTGGCACGAGCGGCGCGGACGAAGCGACCGACTGGCGCGCGCTGCCGGGCATCTTCGATGCGCGCCAACTGACGGTGGGCGCCTTCGCCAGCCTGCCGACGGCGCACATCGACAGCCTGCTGGCCAGCTTCCAGCGGCAACCGGTCAAGCGCGGCGAGGTCGTCGTGCGCCAGAACACCCCCGGCGACTATTACTATGTCATCGAGCGCGGGCGTGCCCGGGTAACGCGCGAGGTGGCGGGCACGCGGGTTGAGCTGGCGGAACTCGATGTCGGCGACGCCTTTGGCGAAGAGGCCCTGATTGCCGAAACCGCGCGCAATGCCACGGTCACCATGGCAACGGATGGCGTCTTGCTGCGCCTGGCCAACGCCGACTTTGTCCGCCTGTTGCGCGAACCGCTACTGCAAAGCATTCCGGTGGAGGAAGCCCGGCGGCGCGTGGCGGCGGGCGCTGTCTGGCTGGATGTGCGCTTTCCCGCCGAGTACCAGCACGACGGACTCCCCGGGGCGCTCAACATCCCGTTGAACGAACTGCGCGACGCCCTGCCCACCCTGCCCGCGGACCGTGAATATGTGGCGTATTGCCAGACCGGCCGGCGCAGTTCGGCGGCGGCGTTCCTGCTGTCGCAACGCGGCTTCACCGCCAGCCTGCTGGCCGATGGACTGAATGCCTTGCGCGCCGGGGAACTGATCTCGACATGAATGCGGTATTGAATCCCGGCTCAGGCCAGGGCAGCGGCGATCCTGTCAGTGCGCGCGATCTCGGCTCGCGCCTGGCGTTTTTCAAGAATCTGCAGGCGGTTACCAACAAGATCCATGCGACCGCCAACATCGATGAAATCATGCTGGAACTGTCGCAGGATGTCTGCGCCTTGTTCAATGCCGACCGCCTGACCGTCTATGCGCTCAGCGAAGACAAAACCTCGATCGTTTCCAAGGTCAAGACCGGACTCAACTCCTTCCGCGACCTGAAACTGCCGATTGCCGACCAGAGTATTGGCGGCTACGTGGCGCTCAGCAAAAAAACCATCAATATCCGCGACGTATACGATGAAGCGGAACTCATGGCCATCAATCCCGGCCTGCGCTTTTTGCAGGAGGTGGACCGCCGCACGGGCTATCGCACCAAGCAAATGCTGGTGGCCCCAATCACCGACGCCCAGACCCATGACCTGCTCGGCGTGGTGCAGATCATCAACAACAAGGCTGGCGTGCCTTTTGCAGCGGTCGCGGAGGAGGGTGTCAAGAGCCTGTCCGAAACGCTGGCGATTGCCTTTGCCCAGCGCAGCAAACCGGCGCAAACGATCAAAACCAAATACGACCATCTGGTACTGGATGCCGTGGTTTCCGCGCACGAGATGGAACGCGCCACCAGCGCGGCGCGGAAGAAGGGCCTTGATGTCGAAGAGGTGCTGATCACCGAATTTCAGGTCAAACCGCCGGCGATCGGCGCGGCGCTGGCGAAGTTCTTCGGCGTGCCGTATGAACCGTACAAGCCCGAGCGCATCAAGCCGCTCGACCTGATGAAAAACCTGCGTCGCGAATACGTCGAACAGAACCTCTGGCTGCCCGTCGAGGAGTCCGCCGAGGGCATCGTCATCCTTTGCCTGGATCCCGAGCAGGTCAAGAGCTCGCGCGTGGTGAACAACATCTTCTCCCGCAGCAAGATCGTTTATCGGGTGACCACGATTCGCGAATTCAAGCAGACCGTGGGCCAGTTTTTCGGCGGCGGCTTCACCGACGACACCAATGTCGGCGACCTGTTGTCGGCCATGGATGAAGGCGAGATCGAAAGCGACAGCGGCAGCGATGACGTCTCGGCCGCCTCCGACAACGAGCTGGTCAAACTGGTCAACAAGGTCATCATCGATGCCTATCAGCAGGGCGCCTCGGATATCCATATCGAGCCGGGCATGGGCAAGGATCGGGTGCTGATCCGCCTGCGCAAGGACGGCGCGCTCTCCAAATACATTGAAATTCCCGCGAGCTTTCGCCAGGCCATCGTCGCGCGCATCAAGATCATGTGCGACCTCGACATTTCCGAGAAGCGCCGGCCGCAGGACGGCAAGATCAAGTTCAAGAAATTCGGCCCGCTCGACAT
>JAUSBB010000038.1 GCA_030652245.1 Rhodocyclaceae bacterium
ACGATGGTGGTCTTGCCGGCGCCGATTTCGCCCGTGACGACGATGAAGCCTTCGTTCTGATAGACGCCGTATTCGAGATAGGCCGAGGCGCGCCGGTGCTGCTTGCTGGCGAAATAGAACGTCGGGTCCGGGTTGAGCTGAAACGGCTTGGCCGTCAGCCCATAGAAGGCCTCGTACATGAGCGGCCCTTAGAATTTAAAAAGAACAGCCCCGGTCAGTGCCTGTTCGTCGTAACCGATGCCGGTAGTCCCTTCGAAATGGGTTTTCCGCAAGCCGACGCTGGCCGAGGTCTTGACACCCAACTGGGTGGTCAGCCGCAGCGACAAGGATTTGAGTGATGTCTCGGCATTGTTTGCGCCGACGCTGCGCGAGGTGAGGGCAGTGAGCGTCAGCACCTCATGCGGTGTCATCTTGTAAGCCCAGTTCGTGGTGAAACCGGATTGGCGAATCTCCGGGTTATTGGTGAAGTCGTCGACCAGTCCGAGACCCGCGCCGATCCGCTGACTGTTGCTGCGATCAAGCGCAAAGGTCACCGTGTTGTTGACGCCGGTCAGCGCGAAAGAGGCCATCTGGCGGCGTTCGATGAAGGCTTGCGAAGTCAGTGCCGTGCCGAAGACCTGCGCGTTAGCCGGTATGCCCGTCAAAGCCAGTTGCCGTTCGACCTCGGCAGCGCGCGCAATCGGATTGTCGCGAAATCTCGGATCAGAGGCGAGCTGCAAGTAGAGCAGGTCGTAGATCGTGCCGCGCGACGCCAGCGCCATGTCGGCGGTCGGCACGCGAACGCCGCGACTGTCCGACAGTCGCCAGGCGGATAGTGCGGTGCGGTGCGTGAAGTCGGCGTTGTAGGCATCACCAAAGCTGCGGCGGTCTTTTTTCAGCGCGACCTTGGTGCGTTCGGACGGCGCCCATTCGATGCCCAGCCCGGTGGTGCTTTTCTTGCGCTCCACGCCAGCGAGATAATTATCGGATTCGCTGCCGGCGCTGACCGACAGGCGCACGCTGGGTACTACCAGATAGGTCAGCGTCCCGTAGAGGCGATCGTTCTGGCTGGTGAACCCGCTGGAATGGTTGATGGTTTGATTGTCGACATTGACCGCCCAGCTCAGCAGTGCCAGGGGCGTCACGCCGGCGAGCTGGCCATTCCAGGCTGCCGTCGTCGTGGCGGTGCCGCCGGACAGCGCGCCCGCGTCAGAACTGGTATGGGTTCCGCTGTAGCGCAGCTGATAATCGGCAACATTGGCAAGGCGTCCCTGAATGTAGGGAGAAAGCCGGTAAGAGGAAACTTCGGTGCGGTTGGCGTTGAGCAGTTCGTTGCCGACGCCCTGCGTACCGAAAGCCGAGACGGCCTGTTGCGAGATATTGTGGCTGGCGTCGAGGAACAACCACTGCTCGACGAGTTCCAGCTTGCCATTCGCCGCCAGCGACTGCTGCTGGTTGCTGCGGGCCGAACTATTGGCGTAGGCATAGTGCTGCCACTGGTAGTTCAGATTGACTGAGGCGCGGGCGCTCTGGCCATCAATGCGGATGCCCGGACTGATGCGGGTAATGAAGTCAGACTTCTGGTTAGTTGCGGCGAGATTGACGTTGTCGGTGTAGGTGCCGTCAATGGCGATGGAAGGCGTGATTTGCCAGTTGGGAGGTTTCTGCCCACCTGTCTGACTTTCTTCCGCCGGCACTTCGGTTTGCGCCAGGGCGGGACCCGGCACCCCAATGGCAAGGGTAATCGGCAACAACAGGAAAAGATGTGAATTCATTATGGGCGTGCCTCCTCACGCATTAACGGTTTGGTCCCGCTTTGCCTGTAGCCATAGCCGTAACCGTATCCGTATCCGTATCCGTAGCCATGGCCATCGAGGCTGCCCGTCGCCTGGTTGAGCACCACCATTTTGACCGGGCAGGCCTCGATCGTCGCCAGCGCGTGCCTGACCTCGCTGTGCCGGGTGCTCTCGGCGCGTACCACGACCACGACTTGGCCCATGTGCGCCGCCAGTGCGCGCGCTTCGGTGGTCACCAGAAGCGGCGGCGAATCGAAAATGATGATGCGGTCGGAATAGCGCCTGGCCAGGTCGGCCAGCCGCTGGTTCATCGCATCGCTAGCCAGCAGTTCGGTGGCGCGCGGGTGCTGCGTGCCGGCGGGCAGGATGGAAAGCTTCTCGACATTGGTGCGCAACAGCACCGCGCTGAGATCGAGCGATGGATCGACCAGCAGGTCGAGCAAGCCCTTTTGGTGGCCGAAGCCGAATACATTGGGCAGCATCGGCCGCGCCACGTCGGCATCAACGAGCAGCACGGTGTGGTCAAGTTCCATCGCGATGCTCATGGCCAGATTGGCGGCGATCGTGGTCTTGCCTTCGCCGGGCACCGCGCTGGTGATCATGATCAGGTTGGCATCGCGGATCGGCGCCGCGCTCTTGCCTTCGGCGTTATTCAGGAGCGGCCGCTTGATGATGCGCATCTCGTCGGCCAGTTGACTGCGCACGGCGTCTGGCGTGATTACTCCGGATGCCGCCATCGTGGCCATGTTGAGCTCAATGAGGCGCGACACCTGCTGTGTTGTGGCCGCCGATGCCTCGGCCAATGGAGCGGCTGTCCGCGGAGGCGGCTCAAAGGTCTTTTCCACGCCGCCCGCCAGCGGGTTTTCGGGGGGCATCGCGGCCCCGGATCGGCGGAGTTCTTCAAGACGTTTGGCCGCTTGTTCGATAAGGTCCATGTGGCTTGCCTCAGATGCCCCGGGTGAGAACGAACGTTACCAGCAGGCCAACGACAAAACAGCCAACCAGCGCGCCGAGCGCAATCCAGAAACGGACGCGCCGCTTCCGCTCAAGATGGCGCGCGGCGGGCGTGACCTGCCGCGACACGACGCCCAGGAGCGGCAGGCCGCTGAGTTCCATCAGCGTGGACGATTCAAAGAAGGTCGGCCGCAATTGGCTGGCGGCAAAACTTCCCGCCAGGCCAAGGCCCAGGGAGGCGAGCAGCGCCAGCGGCAGTAGTAGCAGGCGATCGGGGGCCACGGGTTTTTGTGAGGCGCGCGGCGGATCGATCAGGCGGAAATCGGCCACGCCCGACACGGCGGACATGCCCTCGGAAATGGCAGCCGACTCGCGGCGCTGGATCAGGTCATCGTAGTTTTTCTTGTGTACGGCGTAATCCCGGTTCAGTTGCGTGAACTCGGCGTCGATCTGTGGCGACACCTTGATCATTTCGACGCCGCGCCGGTAGCGCGAGTCGTACTCGGCGACGCGCGCGCGCAGCGCGGCAATCCTGGCTTCGGCTTCCGACAGGGAAACCTTCATCTGCTGGTAGAACGGATTGGCGTTGACGGAGGCCACGGCGGGATTGGCCGCCGCCGCTTTCTTGCGGGCGGCAATTTCTTGCCGTTTTTGTTCCTCGAGGTCCTTGATGATACGGCGCGCGCCGACGACATCGGGGTGATTGTCGGTAAATCGTTGCAGCATGGCATCGAGATTTCGCTTCTGCGCATCGATACGGCCATCGACCTCGGGAATCGAGACACTCGACTCCATGCCTGGCGTATCCGGCAGCAGGACAGGCTCTTCGCCGACGAGCTGCCGCTTGAGGGCATCGCGGCTGTTTTCGGCCTCGCGCAACTCGAGGCGCGCCTGGCTGAGCAGGGTGCTCACTTCGCTGATGCGAGCACCCACTCCCCGGTTGTCGTCAAGCTGCAAGTCGATATTCTGCAGTTTGAACTGCTTGAGCCGAGTCTCGGCTTCCTCCAGCTTCTTTTGGTAAATGCCGACCTGCTCGTTGATGAATTTACGCGCCGAGTCCGTGTCGCCGCTCTTGCTGCCCAGGCTGGATTCGACAAAAATGGTGGTCAGCGATTGCACCACCCGGCGCGCCTTTTCCGGGTCGGCATCAAGGTATTCGAGCGTGTAGAGATTGTCGCGACCGACCCCCTTGATCTTGAGGGTCCTGGTGACGCGCTCGATCATGGCTTCCTTTTCGTGGGCGGATTTCAGGTTGAGATCGAGGTCGGCCATGCGCACCAGCTTTTCGACGTTCGGCCGACTGATCAGCGTGCGGCTGAGGATGGCGACCTGCTGCTCGGTGTTGGCCTGGACGATCAACCCGGACAGCAGGGGCTTCAGCACGGAGTCGGTATCGACGTAGATGCGCGCCGAAGCCAAGTATTGATCTGGCGTGACAAAGATGGCGAGCGCCGCCGCCAGGCCGACAATCCAGGCCACGGCGAGGCCGAGCCAGCGGTGCAGCCACATGCCGCGCAGGATTTGCTGCGCTTGCCGGAGCAGTTCTTCCATCAGCGCGCGGCGCGGTCGCCGTGGTTATGAAGAGACATGGAGCGGCGGAGCTAGAACCAGCTACGCGGGATGATCAGCACGTCGCCCGGCTTCATCTCGACGTTGGCGGAGACATCGCCGCGCTTCACCAGATCCTTGATGCGCACGCCATACTGTTTGTTGCCATCCGACGCCCGCAGGATCGATGCGCCATTGCCATCGGCGAAATCGGTGACGCCGCCGACGGCGATCATGACATCCAGCAGGGTCATCTTTTGCTTGTACGGCAGCACCTGGGGCTTGGCCGCTTCGCCAACGACGCGAATCTGCTCGCTGTAGGGCCCGACGAACTGGGTGACGATGACGGTCACGACCGGGTCGCGAATGAATTTGCCCAGGGCTTGTTCGATATCGCGCGCCAGGGCGGTCGGATCCTTGCCGAGCGCGGGCAGGTCCTCGATCAGGGGCGCGGCGAGCTTGCCGTCCGGCCGCACGGGCACCGACATGGAAAGCTCGGGATTGCGCCAGACGACGATATTGACCGTATCGCCCGGGCCGATGCGGTAGCTGTAATCGCTGGAGGCCGCCAGGGCAGGCGCCGGGGCATAGCTGCTGGAGGCGCACCCCGCCACGATCAATCCCAAACAGGCCATGAGCGCGACGCGAATCAAGCCACTTGAAAACCCAAACCAACCACGCAGATTTTGCAGCATCGTCTTCTCCCCAAATTTGCGCCATGTAAACGAATTGCATGCCCGCGCCAAGAGTGCAGATCGATGGCATGCCGGGCAGCCGCGCCATGCGCGCCAAGCTGCCACGCCAAAAGCGTAACACAAGCGGTGCGAAATGTCTGGCAAAATGACGCCAGCAAGGTAGTCCCAAGGTGGCGCGCGCGCCACCACCCGACAGTCGAAGCATTCGTCACGGTATTCCGCCAGCGAACCATGTCACGAACCCGCCCTGCGCCATCGACGCGTCAGCCGCTGCCCCGGCCGGGGCAACTGTATGCCCTGCGCGTCCTATGCACCGGCCTGGTTGTCGCCATGCTGGCCGTCAACGACGCGGTGTGCCGGGGTCAGCCTGGGGCGCACGCGTGGCTGCTGCTGGCCGGCGCGGCTTATCCCCACATCGGTCACCTGCTGCTCGGACGCTTCGCGGGACGGCGCGCGAAGAGCATCCTGGTCATCGACGGGCTTTTTGCTGGCGCCGTGATCGGCGCAATTGGCCTGTTTTCCGCGCCGAGCGCCGTGCTGGCAACGATCAGCATGTTCAATTGGACGATCATCGGCGGTCCCAGCCTGGTCGCCCTGGGCATGCTGGCCGCGCTCGTCGGCATCGCCTTCTCCGGGGCGCAAGTGATCATGCCTGTCATCACGGACGTTTGCCTGGCAGCGGACGCGCTGGCCGCCCTGGTCCTCTTGAGCTACTTTTTTGTGCTCGCCCGGTTCATGTACCGCTATATCGGCGAGCTGCGCCAGCAGCAGGCGGAACTTCAGGCCGCGGCCGATGCCGCGGACCAGGCGCGCGCCATTGCCGACGGCGCGCTGCTCGGCGTGCTGCCCGCCAGCGCGGCCGCGACGCTGGCTGAGCAGGGCGCTTTGCCGCCTGTCGTGATCGACGCTGCCACCCTCCTGCTGGTGGAATTCGCCTGGTCCCGCGGCGAGTCGCCGGCCGTGGCCGACCTTGCCGAATGTTTCCAGGTTTGCGACACCATCCTGAACCGCCATGGCTTCGAAGGGATCAAGACTTTCGGCCGCCGCTACCTCGCCATGAGCCGCGCCGCAGGCGGACCGGACGCCGCGGTCGCGGCGGTCCGCGAACTCAACAACTACCTGCTCGATCATCGCGCCCTGGTGACAGCGCCGGCAGCGCAGCGCGCGGTGCGCGCGATCCTGCATTGCGGGGCGGTGACGGCCGGCCTGGTCCAGCCCGCGCGCCTTAACTTCGAGTTGCTGGGCGAAACCGTCGAGGCCCTGTCTTCCCTCGCCAACCTGGCCGCCGCCCAGCCCATGGCAACGCTCGTCGCATCGGCTGCCGCCCTGCGCAAACTGAAAAGCAGTGCTGGTTTCGCGGCCACGCCCGACGGCGCCTCCTCCTCCCTGCATGTCCTCGCTCTGACCGCCGCGCCATGACAGCAGAGCGCTTGCCCGTCAACGCGGACGTCCAACACCTGAAGGGTTATGCCGACATCCTGGCCGCTGCGCTCGCGCAGCTCTTCGGCGACCTCGATCAAGATACGTTGCAATCCCTGCTGGCGTGCGTTGGACTGACGCGCCTGCGGGTCGGCGATGCCTTGTACCGTCAGGGCGAGCCGGGAAGCAGCCTGCATATCGTGCTCACCGGGCGCCTGCAGGTGCAAGTTGCCATGGCGGACGGCAGCGAGCGCGTGGTCGCCCATCCGCAACCTGGCGATGCCGTCGGTGAAATGGCGCTGTTTACCAGCGCGGGTCGCGCGGCAACGGTGGTCGCCATCCGCGACGCCACGCTGGGTGTGCTTGACCGCGCCGCCATCGAGGCGCTGGTGACACGGCAGCCGCGGGTCTTCCACACCGTCACGCGGATGATCATTGCCCGTCTGACAGGAACACAGGGGCATATTCTCGGCCACCGCAGAACGCGCACGGTGATGCTGGTGCCGTTGCAGCGCGGCGGCCCGATCGAACGTTTCGCCGCGCAACTGCGGCAGGCCCTGCTGCGCTTTGGTTCGGTCCTGCATCTCGATGCGCGCGCGGCGGCGGGTCGACTGGCGGCCGGCGCTGGCGCCGAGTATGGACGACTGCTCGATGCCTGCGAGCGCGACCATGATTTCGTCCTGCTGGAGGCCGATGCGCTGCCCAGCGCCTGGTCGCGCACCTGCTTCGGTTATGCCGACCACATTGTCCTGGTGGCCGATGCCGCCGCGGAGCCGGCGGTGACCGAGCTGGAGCGCTGGCTGTTTGGCGCGGGCGCCAGCCGTCCCGCCGCCGCCATCGACTTGGTGCTGATCCACGGGCCGGCCGCCCTGCCCAGCCGCACGCGGGACTGGCTGGCGCCGCGCCGGGTCAAGCGCCATCACCATGTGCGCGCCGACGACGCTGACAGCATCGCGCGCGTCGCCCGCTTTCTTTCCGACAACGCCGTGGCCCTGGTGCTGGCCGGCGGCGGCGCGCGCGGCTTCGCGCATCTCGGCGTGATCAGGGCATTGCACGAATGCGGCATCACGGTGGATGCCATCGGCGGCGCCAGCTTCGGGGCGCTGGCGGCCACCGGCCTGGCGCGTGGCCTTGATGATCCGCAGAGCTTCGAGGAGCAACGGCTGGCCTTCTCGCGTGACGATCCGCTTGGTGACTACACCATCCCCATCGTTTCGCTGGTGCGCGGCGAGCATCTCAACCGGCTTCTGCAAGCACATCTGCCGATGGACATCGAAGACCTGTGGCTGCCGTTCTTCGCCATCTCCAGCGATCTGTCGGCAAACCAGGTGCGCGTGCATGAGCGCGGCCCGCTGTGGCGGGCCATCCGCGCCAGCGTCTCCCTGCCGGCGATTCTCCCGCCGACGCTGGAGGACGGTCACCTGCTGATTGACGGCGGCATTCTCAACAATCTTCCCGTCGATGTGATGCGCGAAAAGTCGCGCGGGCCGATCATCGCGGTCGACTTGGCCGTCGCCAACGCACCGGGCGCCGCACCCGCGGCGATCCCCAGTGGCATGGAATACCTCAAGAGCCGTTTGTTGCCGGGGCGCCCGTCGATCGAGGCGCCCACGGTTTCAAGGGTGATCCTGCAGGTCACCACCCTGGCCAGTCGCAAGGAGGTTGACAGCGCCCGCAAGCTGGCCGATCTCTATCTGAACCCACCGCTGGGCGGCTATGATTTCCTGGATTGGGGCAACATGCGCGACATCGTTGAGGTCGGCTACCGTTACAGCGTGCCGCAGGTGCGGGACTGGCTGCGGCGCTACCCGCAACACCGGAACCGCACGGACTTCGCCGCGGCCTGGCGGCGCAACCTGGCGGCCTGAGCCATGGATCCCGCCAGCCCGACCATCATCCTCATCACCTTGTGGAGCCATGGTTTGGCGGCGTTGTGCTATCTGGCTCTGGCGATCCACCTGCTCAATCGGCAGCGTTCCGCAAGCGGCGATCGGGTCGGCGGGGCGTTGGCTGCCGCGGTAGCCGTCACCGGCGTCTGGGGATTGGCCGGCCTTTTTGTCGCGCTCGCGGACGCCGCGCTGCCGCGCGACATCCAGTGGGCGCTCGATGTGATCCGCTATGCGGCCTGGTACGTCTTCCTGCTGTTGCTGCTGGGTTCTGCGCCAGAGCGCGCCCGCGTCAGCATGGGCTGGCTGGTCGCCACGGCCGCGATCATCGTCCTGTGCGGACTCGTTTTCATCGGGCTCGCGGCAGGCGCCCAGCCACCGCCGCAACTGGTCCGCGCCGGCCAGTTCGCCTTTCTCGCGCAGGCCATTTTCGCGCTGGTGCTGCTCGAACAGCTATTCCGCAATGCCACCGCCGATTCGCGCTGGAACCTGAAGCCCATTGGCATCGCCCTGGGGGCGACATTCGCCTTCGATGTCTATTTTCATTCGAACACCGTGCTTTTCAATCAGGTGGACGCGGAGGCTTTCGCGGTGCGTGGCTTTGCCTATGCGCTGGTAGCGCCGCTGATCGTGCTGTCGATCGTGCGCACGCGGGCGCGCCGGTTCAAGGTCGCGCTGTCGCAGAATGCCGCCTTTCGAACAACCACGCTGCTCGCCGCCGGCCTCTACCTGCTGGCGGTTTCGGCCGCGGGCTACTATGTGCGCTACTGGAGCGGCAGTTGGGGCGGCGCCCTGCAACTGGGCCTGTTGTTCGCCGCCCTCGTCCTGCTTCTGTTGCTGGTGTTTTCGGGAACGACACGGGCCAAACTGCGCGTGATCGTCGGCAAAAATTTCTTCCGCTATCGCTATGACTATCGTGAAGAGTGGCTCAAATTCACCAAGGCGCTCTCCGCCGCGGACGCCGCGCAGCCGGTCGGACAGCGCGTGATTCGCGGCCTTGCCGACATGGTGGAAAGCCCGGCGGGCGCACTCTGGCTGAGAGAGTCCCCCGGCGGCAAGTTAACCCAGCGCGCGCGCTGGAACCTGCCGGAGTGCGCGGCGACAGAAGACGCGACGGGTGCGCTGGCCGGTTTCCTGGCAGACAGTGGCTGGGTGCTCAATCTTGAGGAATATCGCCATCTTCCCGGACGCTACCAAGGCCTGACATTGCCCTCCTGGCTGGCGAAATTGCCGAATGCCTGGTTGGTCGTGCCGCTGGCGACGGCGACGGAAATGATCGGCTTTGTCGTGCTGGCGACAGCGCGGACGCGGATCGACGTGAATTGGGAGGTTAACGACTTGCTGCGCACCGCCGGCAGCCAGGCCGCGAGTTACCTCGCCCAGATGCAGGCGACGGAGGCGCTGCTCGAGGCGCGCAAGTTCGAGTCGTTCAACCGCATGTCGGCGTTTGTCGTGCATGATTTGAAGAACATCGTCACCCAGCTCTCGCTGATGGTGAAGAATGCCGAGCGCCACGCCGACAACGTCGAGTTCCAGCGCGACATGCTGCTGACCGTGCGTCACTCGGTGGAGCGCATGAAGCAGTTGATGATGCAGTTGCGCGAAGGCGCGACGCCGGTCGACGGCAGTTGCGGGGTTGATCTTGGCGCGGTCGTCGGCCGCATTCAGGCAGCAAAGTCGGCGCATGCGCCCGCGCTGGAGGTCACGGTGCAGGAGCCGCTCGTGACGCGCGGCCAGGAGGAACGGATCGAGCGCGTGATCGGACATCTGGTGCAGAATGCGCTTGACGCCACTCCGCCCGATGGACGGGTCTGGGTCAACGTCGGCCGGGTGGATGGGATGGCGCGGGTCGAGGTCGGCGATACCGGGCGCGGCATGTCCGCCGAATTCATTCGCGAGCGGCTGTTCAAGCCGTTTCAGACCACGAAACAGGCCGGCATGGGTATCGGCGCCTACGAAAGCTATCAGTACATCCGCGAGCTCGGCGGCAACATTGAAGTGGACAGCACGGAACAAATGGGGACGCGGTTTCGCGTCAGCCTGCCGCTGATCGAAATGCGCCGGGGGTCGGACCTGAAGCAAATGGAGTTGCCATGACACTCGCCAAGCCGCGCGCCCTCTTGATCGTCGAGGATGATCCGGCGCTGCAAAAACAAATCCGCTGGTCCTTTGATCAGTACGACACGCTGGTCGCCGATGATCGCGAGAGCGCGTTGGCGCAAATGCGCCGCCACAATCCCGCCGTGGTGACGATGGACCTCGGCTTGCCGCCGGACGCCGACGCCGTCTCCGAAGGCTTCAAATTGCTGGAACAGATGCTGGCGCTGGCGCCGGATGCCAAGGTGATTGTGTTGACCGGACAGAACGACCAGGCCAACGCGCTGCGCGCCATCGCGCTGGGCGCCTATGATTTCTTCACCAAGCCCTTTGAACCCGAGATTCTGGCGCTGACCATCGACCGCGCCTTCCGCCTCCACGACCTGCAGCAGGAAAACCGGCGCCTGCAGTCCATGCACCAGCCCGATGCGCTGGGCGGACTGCTCACGCGCGACCCGGAGATGTTGCGCATCTGCCGCACCATCGAAAAGGTGGCCAGCGCCAATGTCACCGTGCTGTTGCTTGGCGAGAGCGGCACCGGCAAGGAAATTCTGGCGCGCGGACTGCACGCCGCCTCGCCTCGCGCCGCCGAACGTTTTGTCGCCATCAATTGCGCGGCCATTCCGGAAAATCTGCTCGAGAGCGAGTTGTTCGGCTATGAGAAGGGGGCGTTTTCCGGGGCGGTGAAAACCACGCCGGGCAAGATCGAAACAGCCCATCGCGGCACGCTGATGCTCGACGAGATCGGCGATTTGCCGTTGTCCCTGCAGGCCAAGCTGCTGCGCTTCCTTCAGGAGCGGGTGATCGAGCGCGTCGGCGGCCGCCATGAGATACCGATCGACGTGCGCATCGTTTGCGCGACCCACCAGGACCTCAAGGCGCTGATCAAGGAAGGCCGTTTCCGCGAGGATCTCTACTACCGCCTGGCGGAGATCGAGATCAGCATCCCGCCGCTGCGCAGTCGCGTGGGCGACCCGGCGCTGCTGGCCCATGCCTTCGTCCTGCGCTTTGCCGCGGAGCAAAATCGCGGCGGCCTGATCCTTGGCGAGGACGCCCTCCGGGCCATCGAGCAATATGCCTGGCCCGGCAACGTGCGCGAACTCGAGAACTGCATCAAGCGGGCGACGATCATGGCCGACGGCAATCATCTGACGGCGCAAGACATCGGTGTCGACGCTGGCGCGGTGGGCGACGCCGGCGCCATCGATCTGCGCGCGGTGCGCGAAGCGGCCGAGCGTAAGGCGGTTGTAGCTGCCCTCGGCCGCAGCAACGGCAATGTGGTGCACGCCGCCGAGATGCTTGGTGTCAGTCGGCCGACTCTGTATGATCTGATGCACCGGCTGGGGCTCAAGACCTGAGATGGCCCGCCCTGGTCGCGGTGCGCGGCAAACCCTCCCCGGCAGCGTTTTACGTTCTTGATTGCGCTGCCCCTTGTTCTGTTCCCTTCACCTTACGGAGCACTCGGACCGCATATGACCACCACCACTCGCACACACGCCGCCCGCATCGCCACGCTAACGCTAATTCTGCTGGCCGCTGGCTGCGGCAAGGGTTCGCCGGATGAGATGCTGGCTTCGGCCAGGAGCTATCTCGAAAAGAACGATCACGCCGCCGCGACCATCCAGCTCAAGAATGCCCTGGTCAAGGCGCCGGATTCGGCGGAGGCGCGCTTCCTGCTCGGCCGCGCGTTGCTGGAATCCGGCGATCCCGTTGCCGCCGAAATCGAGCTGCGCAAGGCGATCGAACTGAAGTTCCCGCCCGACCAGACAACCCCGGTGCTCGCCCGGGCTTTGCTGGCCCAGGGACAGTTCAAAAAGGTGACTGATGAACTGGGCAAGGTGACGCTCACCTCGGCTGAGGCCCGGGCCGATTTCAAGACCACGGTGGGGCAGGGTTATGCCATGCAGGGAAAACTGGACGCTGCCCGGGGCGCCTTTGACGAGGCGGTCGCCAGCAAAGGCGACTTCACCCCGGCCCTGCTCGGTCTGGCCCGGCTTAAAGCGGGCGAGCAGGATCTGCCCCGCGCCAGGGAAATGGTCGATGCAATCATCGCCAAGGCCCCGCAGAACGCCGAAGCCTGGCATTTCAAGGCCGACCTGCTGCGCGCCGAGGGCAAGGACGAGGCGGCCATTGCCGCCTACCAGAAGGTGGCCGAAATCCGTCCGCAGTTGATTACCGCCCAGGCGGCGATCATCACGATGCAGTTGCGCAACAACCAGGCCGACCTAGCCGCCAGGCAACTGGAAGCGATGCAGAAGGTCGCAGCAAAGGCGCCGCTGACGCTCTACATGCAGGGCCTGGTCGCCTATGGGCAGAAGAACCTCGCGGCGGCGAAGACCGCCACGGAAGCATTGCTCAAGGTGCAACCCGACAGTCCGCAGGGCTTGCAGCTTGCCGGCATCATTGCCTACGAAAGCCGCTCGGATATCCAGGCGCAGGGATACCTGTCCAAGGCGCTGCAAAAAGTGCCGGGGCTCGATTTCAGCCGACGTGTATTGGTGAGATCCTATCTGCGCAGCGGGCAGCCGGCCAAGGCGCTCGCCACGCTGCAACCGGTTCTGCAGGGCAAGGACACTGCGCCGGCCTGGCTCGCCCTCGCCGGCGAGACCTACATGCAAAGCGGCGACGCCGCCACTGCCGCCGAGTATTTCACCAAGGCTGCGAAGACCGATCCGAAAAACACGCGGACGCAGACAGCGCTGGCGCTAACCAAGATGCAGTTGGGACGCACCGACCAGGCTTTCGATGAACTTGAGCAGATCGCCGCCGCGGACAGTGGTGGCATGGCGGACATGGCGCTGATTGCTTCGAGCATGCAACAGAAACAGTTCGACAAGGCGTTGAAGGCGATTGCCAGTCTTGAGAAAAAACAGCCGGACAATCCGGCCGTCCACAATCTCCGCGGTGGCGCCTTGCTGGGCAAGGGCGACGCAAACGGCGCCCGCAAGAGCTTCGAGCGCGCCCTCGAATTGGCGCCCGCCTTCCTGCCTGCCGCGACCAGCCTCGCTCGTCTCGATCTGGCCGACAAGAAACCCGAGGCGGCACGCCAGCGTTTCGAGGCCGTGCTGGCCAAGGACCCCAAAAACCTTCAGGCGATGCTGGCAATTGCCGAGTTGCGGGCGCAGGGCGGCGCCAGCGTGGAGGAGGTTGCCGGGTTGTTGACCAAGGCAGTGGGCGCGGTGCCGGATGACCCCGCGCCACGGCTCGCCCTGGTCGGGCACTACCTGCGCAACAAGGACAACAAGAAGGCGCTGACGGCGGTGCAGGAAGCCATGGCCCGGTTCCCGGACCGGCCGGAGATTCTGGATGTCGCTGGCCGGGTGCTGCAACTGACCGGCGACACCAACCAGGCGCTGGCGACCTACGGCAAGCTGGCCGCGCTCCTGCCGGGCACCCCTCACCCTTACCTGCGCATGGCCGAGATCCAGATCGCCGAGAAGAACAAGGACGGCGCGCGCAGCAGCCTGACCAAGGGTCTCGCGTTGCAACCCGACTCGTTGCCGATGCACCGCGCCATGATCATGCTCGATGTCGATGCCGGCCGCTTCCCGGAAGCCCTGGCGCGGGCGCGCGACCTGCAGAAGAGCCATCCCAAGGAAGCCGTCGGGCAACTGCTCGAAGGGGACATTCATGTCGCGCAGCGGGCCTGGCCGCAAGCCGCCAGTGCCTACCGTGCCGGCCTGAAGGTGGCGGCTTCCGCCGATCTGACCGGGCGTCTGCACGCCGTGCTGATGGCAGGCGGCAAGCTCGCCGAGGCCAAGCAGGTTGCCGAGGCCTGGATCAAGGCCAATCCCAAGGATGCCGGCTTCCGCCTGTTCATCGCCGACTCGGCCAACAAGCGCAAGGACTATCCCGCCGCCGTGGCGCAATATCGCGCCCTGCTCGGCATGCAGCCCGACAATCCCGCCATGCTCAACAATCTCGCCTGGTCGCTCGGCAGAATGAATGATCCCAAGGCCATCGAGCACGCCGAACGGGCCAACCAGTTGGCACCCAACCAACCGGCGATCATGGACACGCTGGGCACGCTGCTCGTCGAACAGGGCAAGCTGGAGCGCGGGCTTGACCTGCTGGGCAAGGCGCTGGCCCTCGCGCCGCAGAATCCGGAAATCCGCCTCAACCTCGCCAAGGGCCTGCTCAAGGCCGGCAAGAAGGCAGAGGCCAAACAGGAACTCGATGCGCTGGCCAAGCTGGGCGACAAGTTCCCTGGCCAGGCGGAGGTTTCTGAGCTATCAAGGGGTTTGTAGGCACTGGGTAATCACCATGGCGAAAGGCCTGTCGGGTAACAAGGTTCAAGGCGGCAGATCGGTGCTGATGGTGGTGTTCGTTCTGTTTTGCGCCGTCCCGCCAGCGCCGACTTTTGCCGCCGAGTCCCGCAGCGCGGGGGAATTGCGGCTGCTGCGCGAACAGGCCCGCGCCTTAGAACATGGCGAAGGCGTTGCCAAAGACCCCGCTCGGGCAATCCAGCTTTACTGTGATGGGGCGCGGGCCGGCGATGCCGAGGCCCAGTACAGCCTGGGCTGGATGGTTGCCAATGGCCGGGGGATGCTGCGCGACGACGCCTTGGCGGCCTTCTTTCTTCAACTTGCCGCAACCCAGGGTCACGCTCCGTCGCTGCGGATGCTGCGCTTTGTCGGGCCGGCGGCCACCGAGCCGCCGCCGTGCATGCGGGAGCCCCAGCAACCGCCGCCGCAGGGCGACACCACCGACCTGGAATTCGGCACCGAGAAACAGCGGCAGATGGCCGAGCTGGTGCGCAGTCTGGCGCCAGAGTTCGGCATCAACCCGCGGCTGGCGCTGGCCGTGGCTCGCACCGAGTCGAACTTCAATCCGACAGCCGTCTCGCACAAGAACGCGCAGGGCCTGATGCAACTGATCCCGGAAACCGCCGTGCGCTTCAACGTTAAAAAACCCTTCGACCCGGAACAGAACGTGCGCGGTGGCCTGGCCTACCTGCGCTGGCTGCTGGCCTATTTCAAGGGCGACGTGGCGCTCGTTGCGGCGGGCTACAACGCGGGCGAGGGCGCGGTGAACCGTTATCGCGGCATACCGCCCTTTCCTGAAACGCGCGACTATGTGAAGCGCATCCTCGAGGTGTTTCGTCGCCACGACCACCCGTTCGACGCCGCCATCACCGACCCCTCGCCGGAACTGGGGCAGATTCTCCGTCGCCAGACGCGCGTCAAGTCATGATCCGCCGCCTGCTGCGAGCGCTGCTGGCGGGCATGCTGGCGCTCTTGGGTAACAGCCATGCCGCCGCCGCGCTGCCGGAGACCATCGAACGCATCAAACCCTCGGTCGTCGTCGTCGGTACCTTCAACAAATTGCGCAGCCCGCAGTTCGTCATGCGCGGAACAGGGTTTGCCGTCGGCGACGGCAGCCTGATTGCGACCAATGCCCACGTGATCAACAGGCCAGAACGCGGCGATGCCCAGGACATTTTGATGGTGCTGACCCGCAACGGTGGCGAAGTCCGGCCGCGGGAAGTACGCCTGCTGGCGAGCGATGCCGAGCACGATCTGGCCGTGCTGCGTCTGGCCGGCCCACCGCTGCCCGCCCTGACGTTGCGGGTATCTGACTCAGTGCGCGAAGGCCAGGCCATCGCCTTCACCGGCTTCCCGATCGGCGGCGCGCTGGGTTTTTCGCCGGTGACGCATCGCGGTGTCATCGCGTCGATCACGCCAATCGTGCTGCCTGGCGGTAACGCGGGGGAACTCCGCGACAAGTCGATCCGCCGCCTGCGCAGCGGCGCCTTCCACATCTTTCAACTGGACGCCACCGCCTACCCCGGGAACAGCGGCGGCCCGCTCTACGATGCCGAAAGCGGCGAGGTGCTCGGCGTGATCAACATGGTGTTCGTCAAGGCGACCAAGGAAGCGATCCTGGAAAAGCCATCGGGGATCAGTTACGCGATTCCTGCCGGGTTTCTGATCGAACTGCTCGACAAGATCAAACCGTAGGCGACGCTGCGATGTGTCGGAAACGATCATGTGCTCCGGCTGGTGTTTTTGTATAGCCGCATGAATGCCTTTCGGCCGAGGTGCGCCACCAGGAGACCGGGCCGCATGCGCAGATAGGGACCGCGCTGGTAGAGGATTGTTCTTGCGATCCCGGCCTTTGGTGTGTTGCACAGCGGGTGATCCGGGAGAAAACCCGGTAGGTAGAGCGCGTCATGCACCAAATCGGCAAGCGGCCGCCTGACAAGTCTGGATTTCGCGTCAGGCGGAATGGGATAGTCCAGAACATGTTCCAGATAGCGAAATGCAAGCCGTAGCGGCCATTCCAGCCCGAGTTCCCGGGCCCGCTCTGTCAGGGTCGGCCAGAATGCGTTGTCTTCCGCAGAAAACTCGTCAAGCAGATCGGCCAGATCGAACAGATCGCGCAGCCCGTTGCTCAATTCCCCTTCGTGGAACAGGTGGGTGGCACTGTGGATCACTCTGTCGCAAGGCGCCAGAACGTAAAAGGGATTCTCGGGGAGCGCCACGGCTGCCTGGAGCAGCAAGGCCGCCGTCGGTGTGTTGCGTGCGCTGTCGGGAAGGATGTTGTGGTGCACGTCGATCACGGTGCCGCGTTTCAGATGGGCCATGGGCGGCAGTTCGTGCATCCACTGGCGATAATATCGATTGTCGTAGGGGTCGATGTGTCCGGTGGACCAGCCGTGCAGCATCAGGGCAGCCTCGACCTCATTGATCCTTGATTTGGGAACCAGAATGTCGACGTCCCCAAACAGCCGACCGCGCGCCGCGTTGAGGTTTGCCACAGCGTAGCCGGCACCCTTCAGCAGAATCACGGGCAGACCCAGGGGCTGCAGGGCGGTGCCGATGTGCCGCGCTTCCCATACGATCGCCTGGCGCTGATGGGTGGAGAGGGCGAGTGCGGCGGTCAAATGCGGCTGTACGGGCGTGGGCAGGGCGTTGCGGACACCAGAGCGATCAAGACTTTCGGCCAGGCGACTGATCAGGTTGGCGCGGCGCGCCAGGCGCAGGACAGTGTCCCAGTCGGCCAGGGACAGCGAAGTGGCCTCGGTCGGCGCTCTCATCAAGTCGAGCAACAAGCGAGCGCAGTGGACTGTCATCGGGCAGCTCATGCCGCGTATTCTGCGGGCAAGCCGGGGCTGTTATCCGCTATCCAGTCAAATACCTCGAGTGCATCATCAAGCTGGCTGTACACAAAATCGTAGCAGTCGCACTGGTCCAGCAGGCGGGCGATGGCGTCAAAGCCCGTTTGGCCCAGCGTACTGTAGTTGAAGGCGTTTTCGGCGAGTGGCATGAAGGTGGCCGTCTTGGGGCGCGGCGTCAGCAAGGGTGCCGCGCCTGCCTGATATTTCGGGAAAATGATCCAGCGCGGCGACGCTGTTTCGCGCATGCGGCGCACGCTCTCGATGGGCGGACGCAGGTGGGCGACACGCCCCTTGCTGGTATCGTAGGTTTCTGGTGACCAGACGGCGGCGGGCGCAAATTGCCGAATGATGTCGATCGACGCGTTTTTGAGGTTGATCGCGCGGGCCAGCGCGTTGGCGTACAGCGTGTCCGGGTCAAGCAGGGTCAGCTCATCGGACAACAGCCGCCAGCCGCCCCGGAAAGCCAGCGCCGCACACAGCGTGCTTTTGCCCGTGCCCGGTGGCGCGGGCAGGATCACGGCATGACCGCCGCGTTCGAGCGAAGCCGCATGAAGCGTAAACCACTGGTGGCACGAGGCGGCGATTGTCCAGTTCATGCCCCATTCGAGCAGGGCGGGAGCTTGATCGCGTGGTAAAGGCTCGAACGGCGGATCGCCGTCAATAAAAAATTCCGCCTGGGGACGCAACCAGCGGCGCAGATTCCACGGCGCGCGCACCTCGACGTGAAAGTCGGCAAATTCGGGCGCGAGCTGAAACGGATGTTCTGCATAGAGCGCATGGATCGATTGCGCTACGTCCTCAAAGCTGCTCCGTATCCTGAATCGAAGCAAACCCGTTTGCACGGCAAAAACGCCCTTTTGCAGCGCTTCGTGCAATTGTTGCAGGCCAAGTTCTCCGACAACAACCCCAGCTTGTTTCACGATGCCGATGGCAAGGACAGTTTCAATCTATCCAGACGTAATCTGGCATCTTCGAGTGCGGATGAAAGGCTCTCCGGGGACAACTCGGGAAACCGAAGTTTCTCAACCAAGGATGCCGACGCCATCGGGCCAGACAAGAACTGGTTTGCGGAAAATACGTCCAATACATGTGTGTTGCCGGAGAGGCGATCAAAAACAGCGCAACCATCGGACCAGACATGCAAAGCAAAACGCTCGCCTATTGTGGGGAAAGCGCGGGGCAAAACCGTCACCCAACGATACCGTTATCTAGCAGGTAAGCTTTAATCTCCGTGGCGCTCCACTGAACGCCCGCAGTCACCTCGTAATATCCCTTGGTCGCCCATTCAGACCAAATCCTTAAAACGCCCTCTGCGGTTATGGCCAAGGGCGAAATCCGCGAGCCGCCGCCACCCAGGCAATTCAAGTAGGCGCCGATCAAATGGAACGCCATTTTTTCGGGATCCTGATTGCCGCCGAGGTTCAGCACCTCCAACATTGTCATGGACACCAATTGATTGTTGACCATCTTGTAAAACACCGCCCCCGGCCTCCCTGCAACGAAGGTCGGATGGAAGGGTGTGTCAGGCGGGATGGGCCAGGAATAGGCCGGACGCCCGGGATTGGTCTGTGCAGAATAGTTCCCCGGCGATTGCGCACCCGTGCACTCGCCATTCTTGCCCGCTTGCGAAACACTCGTATTTCTCGAAAGTGAGCGCGACGGCGTGAAACAGGTGACACCCAGCGCAGGCTGGCTAAACATTGTCAAAATAACCGGTGCAGCTACTGAGCCGGTGCCGAGAAACCGACGACGCCCCGCCTTCGACACAGACGGGCGATCGTCGTGCGACACTTTGGGTGATTCGGTCGGTGTGTTCATCATAAATCCTCAGTAAGCCAAAAATGAAACTATTCAAATATTATTAAGCAAAATTTATACCAACAAAAATGCCGTTCTAAAACATTAGGTTGAAATTCACTAAAGAGCTGGATGTAAAGATATTCGACATCTTCACTGCGCCCCCTTGCCACCCAGCACCACCCCCACCGTTTCAAACAGCACCACCATATCGAGCAAAAGCGAGTGGTTCTTTACGTAATATAGATCGTACTGCAATTTTTGCGCGGCATCGTCGACAGATGCGCCGTAGTGGTAGCGCACCTGGGCCCAGCCCGTCACGCCCGGCTTGACGCTGTGGCGCACGGCGTAGAAGGGAATTTCCTTGGTGAGTTGATCGACGAAAAATGCCCGCTCGGGGCGCGGCCCGACCATGCTCATGTCGCCGATCAGGACGGAATAAAGTTGTGGCAGTTCGTCGATGCGCAGCTTGCGGATGATCCGGCCGACCCGCGTCGTGCGGTCGTCGTTCGAGCTCGCCCAGCGGGGCTTGCCGTCAGCCTCGGCGTCGCGGCGCATGCTGCGGAATTTGATGACATTGAACAGACGGCCGTTGCGGCCGACGCGCTCTTGCCGGTAGAGGATCGGGAAGCCATCCTCGATCACGATCAAAATTGCGGTTACCAGCATCAGGGGCAGCGCAAGGACCAGCAGGATGACCGCCACCACGCAGTCGAAAACCCGCTTGATTGCCGTACGGATGACGCCCTGGCGAAAACCATCGCCGAAAATCAGCCAACCCGCCTTGAGCGCATCAAGCCGAATCTGTCCCAGCATGCGCTCGTAATAGCCCGAGATGTCCATGACCTCCACGCCGAAGAGCCGGCAGTCGAGCAGTTCGCGCAAGGGCATCTTGCCGCCGCGCCGCTCCTTGACGGCAACCACGATGCCATCGACCTTGAGCGCCTTGGCGGTATCGACCAGCGACCGGGTGCGGGGCAGCACCAGTTCGGCGGGGACCTCGATGAAACAGTTTGCCGCGCCAGGGTAAAAGCCGACCACCACAACGGTCGGGTCTTCCTTGTTCAGGGATGCGGAAATGGTCTTGGCTTCTTCGCCGACACCAAAGATCAGGATGCGGTTGGCCACCATCGTCCGGGTATGGCGATGCGCGGCCTGTACGCGGTAGGTCAACATGCCGAACAGGGCGGCCATGCCCGATAGTTCGAGGATCAAGCGGTTGCCCTCGGCGGTGGGCAGCAGCATGAAAATCAGATAGGCGACCGGCACCGACAGGTGCAGCGACAGCACCCCCCGCGCCCGGGAGTCCTCGACCGTGCGGCTATGGGTGCGCTGGTAAAAACCCAGCCAGGCGTTGATCGCCAACATGGTCAACGCGAGAATGAAAGCGTAGGTGACCACTTCGCCCGGATTGACGGGCAGCCCGTTGCCTACCCAGAGCACGCCAATCAGCACGCCGACAAAGACGAAGCCGAAATCGAAAATAACGCGCAGAAAGGTGTCGGTATGGAGCGCCCGACCGAGGATTGTTGCGGTCACCGGTGGTCCTTGCTGAAGTCGTTTTGCGTCGCCGTGCAATGATGCGGCACGGACACGGTCATCAAAGATATGGCTGTCATCATAACAGACGCATGATGCGCCGCATCAATCCTAAACGCCCTGGCGCAACGCCTCGGCGACCGGCATGCGGCTGACCTTGCGCGCCGGCAGCAGCGAGGCCAGCAGGGCAGCGCAGACGCCGATGCCGAAAGACAGGCCAACAATTTCAGGCACCACGAGAATCCGCGAGATGTAACCCTGATCGGCGTTCGGCGGCGGTGGCATCGGAATGCCCACCGCTGAAATCGCCTGTGCCAGCACGCTGCCGAGCACGGCCCCAGCCAGGCTGCCGATGATGCCCAGGCACAGGCTTTCGGTGACGATCAGCCGGAACACGCGCGCCGAGCGATCGCCCATCGCCATCATGGTGCCGAATTCGCTCACCCGCTCGAAGATGCCGATATTCACGGTATTGGATACGGAGAGCAGCAACATGGCCAAAATGACGATGACGAGAAAGCCGAACTGCTGCTCATAGAGCGTGACCGTCTGGTTATAGAACTCGTTGAGATCGACCCAGGTTTTGATCTCGAAACCGTTGCCCTCCAGCTTTGCACGCAAATACTCTGCCGCGGCCGTAGTGTCGGCGGTGTGCTTGAGCAGCATCACGCCGGTATGCGCGCCCGATGTTGCCAGCAATTCCTGTGCGGCGCCGAGGCTGATGCGCACGCTGCGGGCATCGTAGTCCTTGGAGAAGGTCTGAAACACGCCAACCAGTTCAAATTCGAGCAGGTTGGCGGCGCCGCCGGCGGTGCTGACCAGCAGCGTCACCGGGTCGCCCGGCTTGAGCTTCAGGGCCTTGGCCACGCCGGCGCCAATCATCATGCCGAACTGGTCGGTGTCGGTCAGCGGGCGACCGGCGACAATGGTGATGTAACTGGCCAGCCGCGTTTCTCGTGAAGGCTCCACGCCCTCGCCGACGATCGACCAGTCGGTGCGGCCATTGCCGAGCAGGCCGGAAAAAGCCATGCGGAACATCACGTCATCCACGCCCGGCGCGGCCTGCATCTGGCGACGGACTTCCTCGGGTTGCTCGATGAGATATTTCTCGGGGCTTTGGCTGCCATAAACCCAATAGCCCTGCCGGGCGACCTGCACATGGCCGGAGTTGGAGCGGATCGTCGCTTCGCCGGTTTCGACGATGGTGTCCTCGATGAATCCCCCGGCAAGAATCAGCGCCACGACGCCGAACAGGATCGAGGCGAGCGTCATCGCCGTGCGGCCGCGATGGCGGAAGATATTGCGCAGCGCCAGTTTCAACAGGCCAAACACATTGCCTCCTACTTGTTGTGGCGGATCGAGTCGACGATCACCATGCGCGAAGCCTTCCAGGCCGGGTAAAGACTGGCCAGTGTCGTGGTGAAAATCGCAATCAGCAGAGCCTCGATGGCGATGGCGGGCGTCAGCAGTACATGGGCGATATAGCCGCGCGTCAGCCCGGGCGGCGGCGGCATCTCGATGTGCAGCCAGTCGATCCCGGCGCCGATCAGCACGGCCAGCGCCAGCCCGCTCAGTCCGCCAATCAGTCCGATCAACCCGCCCTCAAGCAAAAACTGCCCGAGCAGCGCGCGCCGCCGGATGCCCAGCGCCATCGAGGTGCCGATCTCGCCGGTGCGCTCCATCACGCTCATCATCATGGTGTTGCCGATGCCGAGCAAAATAATTGCGATGACGATGAAGCGCACCACGTCGATTTGCTGGCGCAGCAGGTCGACCGCGCGGGCATAAAACTCGGCCAGTTCATTCCAGGTGCGCACCTCGAACTGTTGGGCATCAAGGCGTGCACGCAAGGCGGCTGCGACGCCGTCGGTGTTTTCGGTGGCGTCCAGGTAAACCAACCAACTGTGGGCGCCATTGACCTTGAGCAGCTTGCGCGCCGCCCCGATGTGCACCAGTATTGCGCTGTCGTCGTAGGCCTTGCTGACCGACTCGAAAATTCCCGCCACCCGGGCGTCGATCGCATTGAGACCGCCGGTCGGCGTGTCAACGAGCACAACAATGGCATCGCCGGCCTGCGCGCCAAGCAAGGTGGCGAGGCCGCGGCCCAGCAGGACGCTGGACTGATCGGCGGCGCCCAGGCGCTCCCCCTGGATGATGCGCAAGGAACGGTCGCCGGTCAGATCGCTGGCAGGATTGAAGCCTTCGCCAACAAATGAAACGGTCGAGTCGCCACGGCTCACCAGCCCGGTGAAACCCAGGCGCGGCCCCCAGGAGCGCAGGTGTGAAGCCGTTGTCAGCGGCAGGGCCGCGGCATCGCCCGGCAGCAGATACTTGAAGGGGTCGGCCCGCCCCTCCTCATGGTAGTTCGGCCGGGTGACTTGAATATGGGCGTACTGCGACTCGATGGTCGCCTCGCGGAAATCGAGGAACATCCAGGCGATGAAACCGCTCGCCACAACCAGCGCGGCAATGCCGCAACCAACCGAGGTGATGGCGATCAACGAGCGCCGCCAGTGGCGCAGCAGGTTGCGCAGAATGATTCTGATCAGGGCGAATAGGCGCACGGGCGTGTCCGGTCAGCCAAGCACGATCCAAATGGAATCGCTCTCAATCATAGCGCCGAACGCGGCGGGTAAAAAGAAAAAAGCCGCCAGGTTTCCAAGCAGCAGCTTTTCACGGAGCGGAAAAGCGTGGACGCGAAAACCGGGCGCTGGCGAGACGGCGGAACGCTGCAAGAAAATGGCCCGCCTAAGCGGGCCATTCAGGGAAACCGTGGTCTGTCCCTTATTTGCTTTTCTTGACTCAGGCGGACTGCTTGCGACGACGCAGGGCGGCAAGACCGAGCAGCCCGAGGCCGGCAAGGGCAATCGATCCGGGTTCGGGAATGCGCCGCTGATTGATGTCGCACGCGCTACAGATCCACAATTGCTCCGCACCGGCAAGGTTGCCAGCAAACTTGACGTTGATTGAAAGGAAGTAGTTGCCGTTATTCAGGTCGCGTATCGCATCATCAAGAGCCTGGTTGAAGGCGGCAAATTCAGCTGTACTGGTTGCGAGATT
>JAUSBB010000053.1 GCA_030652245.1 Rhodocyclaceae bacterium
CCGGTGATGATCAAGGCATCGGCCGGCGGCGGCGGCAAGGGCCTGCGCGTCGCTTACAACGACCAGGAGGCGCACGAGGGCTTTGCCTCGTGCAAGACCGAGGCCAAAAATGCGTTTGGGGATGACCGCATCTTCATCGAGAAGTTTGTCGAAGAGCCGCGCCACATCGAGATCCAGTTGATCGGCGACGCCCACGGCAACTACGTCTATCTGCACGAACGCGAGTGTTCGCTGCAACGCCGCCACCAGAAGGTCATCGAGGAGGCGCCCTCGCCCTTCATCGACCCGGCAACGCGCCGCGCCATGGGCGAACAGGCCGTGGCGCTGGCCAAGGCAGTGAACTATCAGTCCGCCGGCACGGTCGAGTTCGTCGTCGGCAAGGATAAAAGCTTCTATTTCCTCGAAATGAACACGCGCCTGCAGGTCGAGCACCCGGTGACCGAATTCATCACCGGCCTCGACTTGGTGGAGCTGATGATTCGCGTTGCAGCCGGCGAAAAACTGCCCTTCAGGCAGGCCGACATCAAGCTCGACGGTTGGGCGATGGAGTGCCGGATCAACGCCGAAGACCCGTTCCGCGGTTTCCTGCCGTCCACCGGCCGGCTGGTTGAATACGCGCCGCCGCCGGAAACCAGTCACGAAAATGCGGGCGTGCGCGTCGATACCGGCGTTTATGAGGGCGGCGAGATTTCGATGCATTACGATTCGCTGATCGCCAAGCTGATCGTGCATGGCGCCACGCGCGATGCGGCCATTGCCCGCATGCGTGACGCGCTGAACGCTTTCGTCATTCGCGGCGTGGCCTCGAACATCGCCTTCCAGGCGGCGCTGCTGCAGAATCCGCGTTTTGTCTCGGGCAACTTCAACACCGGCCTGATCGCCGCGGAATACCCGCAGGGTTTCAATGCCGCCGCCGTGCCGCACGACGATCCGGCCATGCTGATCAGCGTCGCCGCCGCCATGCATCGTCAATATCTGGCGCGGAATGCCTTGATCAGCGGCCAGATGCCGGGGCATGAATACAAGCCGGGCGGCGGCTTTGTCGTGCGCCTTGAAGATGGCGCCGATCATGCCGTGACGGTCAGCGCGGCCCCCGCCGGGGAGGCTGGCTGGGATGTGCTGTTTGCGGGCGAGCGTTATGCGATTCGCACGCCCTGGCAATTTGGCCAGGCGCTCTATCAGGGCACCTTGAATGGCGAGCATTTCTGCATGCAGGTCGAGCGGCGCGGCCTCAAGTACCGCCTGTTCCACTGGGGCACCCAGGCCGACCTGATGGTGATGACGGCGCGCGCCGCCCGCCTGCAGTCGTTGATGCTACAGAAAGCTCCGCCGGATACGTCGAAATTCCTGCTCTCGCCGATGCCCGGCCTCCTGACCCAGATTGCCGTGGCGCCCGGCCAGGAGGTCAAGGCAGGTGAAGTGCTGGCACGGATCGAGGCGATGAAAATGGAGAACGTGCTCAAAGCCGAGCGGGATTGCGCCGTGGATGAGCTGCTGGCCCGCGCGGGTGAAAGCCTCGCCGTCGACCAGCCGATCATCAGCTTCAAGTAAGCGCACCCACCTCATTTGGCGGGATTTCACACGTCTTTTCAAGCATTTCGCCGTGGAATGAGACAATACACTCCGGGCACACGGTATCTCAGGTTCGGATATGACTTTCTGGCAAGAAAAGGCGGTGGGCGAGGGCTGGTCGGCGATCGTGTTTGGCGCCGGCCGCATTACCGTGGCCGACGTGACGCGGCCGCGTGATGCGCCGCCACGGGTCATTGCCTGCGACAGCTTCGCCCGCGACGGCAGCGATCTCGATGCCCTGAAGCGCCTGAAAAACGCCAAGCGTCTGACGAAGCGCCGCTGCACCACGCTCTTGTGGCATGGCCAGTATCAGTTGCTGCAAGTCGATGCGCCCACCAGCCTGCCGGAAAATATGCCGCGCGAAGAACTGCGCGAGGCGCTGCGCTGGCGCATCAAGGAAATGGTGGATTTCCCCATCGAGCAGGCCGCCATCGACGTGCTGGACATCCCCGTGCAGGGCGCCCGCCCGCCGCAACTGTGGGTGGTGGCGGCCAGTCACACGGTATTGCAGCCGCGTATCCTGTTGTTCCAGGACGCCAAGACGCCGCTGGCGGCCATCGACATTCCCGAACTGGCGCAGCGCAACCTAGCCGCCCTGTTTGAGGAACCGAACCGCGGCCTGGCGCTGGTGGCTTTCAACGACAAGGGCGGGCTGCTCACCGTCAGTTATCAGGGCGAGCTTTACATGACGCGCCACATCGACGTCAGCGGCCCGGAACTGACGGCTAACAGCGGTGCCAATATTGGCGCATTGCAAGAGCGCGTGCTGCTCGACATCCAGCGTTCGCTCGACAGTTTCGACCGCAATTTCAGCGCGATTCCGCTCACTCGCCTGCTGGTCGGCCCGCTGCCGGGCGGCGCGGCTTTCATCGAATATCTGGGCGGCAACCTGTCGCTGCCGGTGGCCTCCGCCGATCTGGCCGAGGTGATGGATTTAACGGCGACGCCGCGGCTGAAAGCAACCGCCGCCCAGGCGGATGCCTGGCTGGCGCTCGGCGCAGCCCTGCGGGATTGATAACGATGAGCCAGCAGATCAATCTTTTCGACCCCGCGCTGCAAAAACAGCGCGACTGGCTGTCGCTGGCCAATGTGGCCACGGCCGGCGTGCTGCTGCTCCTGGCCGTCGTGGCGCTGGGCGCGCTGACGCGCCACGAAGTGCCGACACTGACGGCGCAGACCGCCACCAACGACGCTCAACTCAAGGCCGTGCGCGAGCAGCTCACCGTGCTGGGCCAGCAGGTCGCCGGCAGAAAGCCCGACCCCCGTCTCGAACAGGAACTCGGCGCCGCGCGTCTGTTACTGGGGGCGCGTGGCACGGTGCTGACCACGCTGCAACAACGCCTGGGACCGGATGCCGGTTCATACGCCGAATATCTGCGCGGTTTTTCCCGCCAGTCGCTCGCGGGGCTGTGGCTTACCGAATTCAGTTTCGCCGCTGGCGGCGGCATGGAAATTCGTGGGCGCACCGTCGATCCGGCGCTGTTGCCTGAATATATCCGCCAACTCGGCAGGGAGCGCGCATTCCAGGGACATACCTTCGCCGCGCTGCAGCTCGGCGCGGGCAAGCCCGATTCCGCAGTCGACGCGCCCCCGCCGGCAACCGCTGCAACCGCGGTGGCGATGGCAGCCACCAAGGCGCCATTTCATGACTTCATGCTGATCCCGACCAAAACCGCTACCGCGCCGCCGACTTCATCCCAGTCGACCACGGGAGGGCCGCGCTAATGGCTGACACGAGTCCGTTCAAGGCCCGCTGGCAAGGCTGGCCCAGCCGCTTCGCCGCCATGGCGCCGCGCGAAAAATACCTGATCGTCGGCGCCCTGGCGGTGGCGATTCTTTTTGGCGGCTACTCGTTCTGGATCGAGCCCGGCCAGCAACAAACCGCCCGCCTCAAAAAGTCCCTCGTCCAGCAGCAGATCGAACAGGCACAACTGAACGTCCAGTTGGCCGGCCTGAAGACGCAAAACACCGATCCGGACGCCGCCAACCGCGCGGAACTCCAGCGCTTGCGCGAGCAACTGGCGGCCACCGAGCGCGACCTCAAGGCCTTAGACCGGACGCTAGTTGCCCCGGCACAGGCGCCCGCCCTGCTGAAAACCCTGCTGACCCGCCATCGCGGCCTGACGCTGGTCAGCCTGAACACCCTGCCGCCGCAGCCCTTGATCGACCCGCCGGCCGCCAGGGAAGGCGAAAAGCCCGGCGCGACGCCAGAACCCATGCCGGGCGGCAACATCTACAAACACGGCATCGAAATCAAGCTCGCCGGCAGCTATCCAGACCTGCTGGCCTATGTGAATGAACTCGAAGCCAGCCCGCAAAAACTGCTGTGGGGCAACCTGCGCCTGGCCGTCAAAAAACATCCCGTCAGCGAGCTGACCCTGATTGTTTACACCTTGAGTCTGGATTCGATATGGCTCGTCGTCTGATAACCGTCCTGGCGTTGCTGGCGATGGCTGGCGTGGCGCATGCCCAGTTGGCCGACCCGACCCGGCCACCCGCCGCCCTCGGCCTCGCCGCTGGCGACCCGGCCGGCGCGGCGGTATTCGAGTCCGGCGGTTTACAATCCGTGATCCTGCGGAAGGGGGGCAAGCCGGCGGCGCTGATCAATGGGAGCGTCGTCGAACTGGGCGGCAAGGTCGGTGAAGCCAGATTGATCAAGGTCAGCGAGGATTCAGTCGTACTGAGAGGGCCCCAGGGTGACGAGACCTTGCGATTGATACCCGCTGCCGAGAAAAAAGTCAGCCGTGTTGGAGCGACACAAAAACCGGCGCAACAAGCTGCGCAGAACAGAAAGACCGATAAATGAGAATACTGATCCTGTTGCCGTTGCTGGGTTTGCTGGCGGCCTGCACCGCGCCCCAACCGCGCCCCGATGTTGTCCGGGAGAAGATCGGCGAAGAACTGGCCCAGGCGGCATCCGGCCGCAAAGCCGCCGAGGCCACCGCAAGCGCCGAGCGCGCCCTGCTGATGCCGTTCTCGGTCGAAATGCCCAAACAGGAAAATGGCGAGCCGCGCTTCGATCTGTCGGTGGTCGGTGCCCCGGCAACCCAGGTGTTCATGGCCATCGTCAGCGGCACGCGCTACAACATGCTGGTCGGCCCCGAGGTTACCGGCACCATCACCGTCAGCTTGAAAGACGTGACGGTGAAGGAAGCGCTGGAGTCGATCCGCGAGCTCTACGGCTACGAGTTCACCATCCGCGGCAACCGCATCTCGATCCAGCCGAACACCCTGCAAACCCGTGTATTCCAGGTGAACTATCTGGCGAGCCGGCGCCAGGGCGCGGCGGAATTGCGCGTGACCTCCAGTTCGATCTCCGGTTCCGGCGCGGCGGCGGGCGCCACCTCGACCCCCAGCACCGGAGCGATGCCGGTTCCGGCCGGCACGGGCGGCGGCGCGACGGGCGGCGGCAGCAGCATCACCAGCCGAGTCACGACCGATTCGAACACCAATTTCTGGAAGGATCTGGACGATGCGCTCAGAACCCTCGTCAGCGGCGAGGGCCGCAACGTCGTGGTCAACAGCCTCTCGGGCGTCGTGGTGATCCGTGCCCTGCCGGGCGAACTGCGTTCCGTCGAGCAATATCTCAAGGCCACCCAGGTGATGGTCGAACGGCAGGTCATGCTGGAGGCGAAGATCCTCGAGGTGCGGCTTTTCGAGCAGTATCAGGCCGGCATCAACTGGTCCAGCTTCAATGGCCAGAACAACCGGCTGTCTTTGGGCGTCGTGCCACCCGGCAGCACCATGCAGCCGACGGGCAGCGGTCCGTTGTCAGCCAGCGGCGTGCTGGCAACCCCGGGACTGGCCGGCTCTGTGGCCGCGACCGCGCTCGGCGGCGGCTTTGTCGGCCTGGCGCTCCAGACCGCCAATTTTGCGGCGCTGCTGAATTTCCTTGAATCGCAGGGTTCGGTGTCCGTGCTGTCCAGCCCGCGCATCGCCTCCATCAACAACCAGAAGGCGGTGCTCAAGGTCGGCACCGACGAGCTGTTCGTCACCAACGTCACCACCACCACGACCAGCACGGCCGCCGGCACGACCGCCACGCCGAGCCTGACCTTGCAACCCTATTTTTCCGGCATCTCGCTGGATGTCACGCCGCAGATCGACAGCGACGGCAACATCATCCTGCATGTCCATCCGGCCGTCAGCACGGTCACCGAAAAGGACAAGATCATCGACCTCGGCACGCTCGGCTCGTTCAAGCTGCCGCTCGCTTCCTCCAGCGTCAATGAAACCGACAGCATCGTGCGCGTGCAGGACGGCAACATCGTCGCCATCGGCGGGCTGATGACGCAGGAGCAGACGAATAACCGCAGCGGCCTGCCCGGCACGGTCGGCTCGACCGCCGGCGCGTTGTTTGGCCAGCGCGGCAACAGCCTCGCCAAGCGCGAACTGGTGATTCTACTCAAGCCCACCATCATCCATGACGATCGCGCCTGGATGAAGGACATCGAACAAAGCAGCGAGCGCGTGCGCGGCATGGCGCTGCCGCCACTGTCCGTCCCGCTCAACTAAACGTACGTGTATCTCGCTCATTTCGGCCTGCAGCAAGCCCCGTTTGGCATTACGCCGGACACCGAGTTCGTTTATCCCAGCAACAGCCACCGCGAGGGGCTCAATCTGCTCCACTTCGCGCTATCCAGCGGCGAAGGCTTCATCAAGGTGGTGGGCGAAATCGGCACCGGCAAGACGCTCTTGTGCCGCAATTTGCTTGCCGAACTCGGCCCGAACTGGAAGGCGGCCTACCTCCCCAACCCGCAACTGGAGCCGCGCGCCTTCTTGCGCGAGGTGGCCGATGAAATCGGCGCGGGCTCCGGCGCACCCGAAGCGGCCCACATCGTCAAGCGTCTCAACCATCGCCTGCTCGATCTGGCGCAGACCGGCCAGCGGGTCGTGCTGTGCATCGACGAGGCGCAGACCATGCCGCGGCTGACGCTCGAAAGCCTGCGCCTCTTGTCCAACCTCGAAACGGAAAAACGCAAGCTCCTGCACATCATCTTGTTTGGCCAGCCCGAACTGGATGAAATGCTGGCGGCGCATTCGGCGCGCCAGATCAGGCAGCGCATCGTTTTTCATCACCAATTGCGCGGACTGGATGTCGACGAGGTGGGCCATTATGTCGAACAGCGCCTGCGCATCGCCGGGCACAACGGCGATCCGCTCTTGCCCCGCGCCGCCGTCAAGGCCCTGCACCGCTGCTCCGGCGGCACACCCCGGCTGGTCAATATTCTGGCTCACAAGGCCCTGCTGACGGCGTTTGGCGAAGGCCGGCAACAGGTCGAGGCGCGCCACGTCAAGATTGCCGCAGAGGATACCGAGGGCGCAGCGCAGCCTTCGCGCTGGTCTTTCTGGTAAAAAACCAATGAGTGTCATCAATCAGATGCTGCGCGATTTGGACGCGCGTCATGCCAGCGAAAAGGAGCGCACCGGCCTGCCGCCGCAGTTGCGCACCCTGCCGCCCCTCCCGGTCACCCGGCCGAAGCAGTGGCGGCTGCTGGCCGTCGGCATGGCGGCCGGCGCCCTGATCGCCGGTTTATTTGCCGGTGTTTTCATGGGTTTCGGGCCGGCAAGCCCGTCGGGCGCCGTCCCGCCAGCGCCGACTTTTGCGGAGCCAAAAATCGCTGCGGAGCCAAAAACAGAAGAGGTGGCGCGCCCGCCCAGCGAGACGGGTGAAATGAAGCTGGCGACCCAGTTGATGACCTTTCCCGAACCCCTGCTGGTTCCCGCTCCGTTGCCCGTTGCCCCGGCCGCCGCGCCGACTGCCGTCATCACACCAAAACCAAAACCGGAACCCGCCAAACCTGCACCCGCGCCGCTTGATCCCAAACCCGCCACGGTCACGAGCGCACCGCCGCCCGCCGAGGCGCAGATCGAAAAACGTTCCAAAGAGAGCCGCGCTCACGAGCAGGCCGAGAACGAATACAACAAGGGCGTGCAAGCGGTGCGACGCGGCGACACCGCCGCCGCCCTGCCGTCCCTGCAACGCGCGCTCGAACTCGATCCCGCCCACGCCAAGGCGCGGCAGGCCTTGCTCTCGGTGCTGGTCGGCAGCCGCCAATGGGACGCCGCCCGGCAGGTGGCGCAAACCGGCCTGGCCGTCGATCCGACGCAAAGCGGCCTGGCGACGATTCTCGCCCGCCTGCAGTTCGAGCAGGGCGACACGGCCGCCGCGCTCGACACGCTGACCCGCCACGCCGCCCATGCCACCGGCAATGCCGATTTTCAGGGCCTGTTTGCCTACCTGCTGCAAAAGCAGCAACGCCCGGCCGAAGCGGCGCAGCGGTTCCAGGCCGCGCTCGCCCTGCGTCCCAACGAAGGCCGCTGGTGGTTCGGCCTCGGCCTGACGCTCGAATCCGCGGGGCGCGGCGGCGAGGCCAAAGAGGCCTACGCCAAGGCCAGAGAAGTCGGCAACCTGCCGGCCGACATGGCGGCGGTGGTCGAACAAAAACTCAGGTAGGCGATTTAACAGCGCGCGCGGCGACCCAGTTGACGACAGACGTCGCGCCGTGATCCTTGAGCGTGCGCGCCACGGCGTCGAGGGTCGCGCCGGTGGTCATCACGTCATCGACGACAATCACCGCCTTGCCGGAAAAGTCGGCGCGACTGGCGAAGGCGTGGCGCACGTTGCTCTGGCGCGCCCGCCAGGGCAAGGTGCTTTGCGGTGCGGTGTCCTGAGTGCGCACCAGGCTGCTTACATCAAGCGGCAGGTGCAGGGCGCGCGCCAGTGGTCGGGCGATTTCCACGGACTGGTTGAAGCCGCGCATCCGCAAACGCTCCGCGGACAGCGGCACCGGCACGATGAAAGTGCCTTCGGGATGCGCGCCCGCCAGCATGCCCGCCGCCAAAAAGTCGGCGCTGGCGAGACGGCGATTGAATTTGAGCATCAGCACCAGACGGTCGGCCGGGAACGCGTATTGCCAGACAGCGAGCGTCGCATCGAAAGCCGGCGGCCTGGCGAGGCAGGCGCCGCAGGCGGTTGCCGCATGGCCCAGGGGCGTGGCGCAGATCGGACAACACGGCAGGGGCAATAACGGCAGATCGACCTGGCAAGCGGCGCAAACCGCCGGCTCCCCGGCATCCTGCCCGCACAGCAGGCAGGCCTGGGGCAACAGGGGTGTTAGCCATCGACCCAGGCCGGAGAGACGCGAAAAAATTGACAAGGCAGCGGACATTGCGGAAGATCGAGCGCCCTTCATCAAGCAATTGCCGCCGATTATCCCATGCAAATAGACGCGCCGCCGCCACATTCGCCCCTCACGACCGACCAGGTCGAAGCCCTCTACGCCCTGCCTTTCATGGACCTGTTGCAGCGCGCCCATGCCGTGCATCGCGCCCACCACGATCCCAACGCCATCCAGCGCTCGGCCCTCCTGTCGATCAAGACCGGCGGCTGCTCCGAAGATTGCGGCTACTGCTCGCAATCGGCGCGCCGCGACACCGGCGTCCCGCGCGGCAAGCTGCTGGAACTGGCGGAGGTGAAGGTCGCGGCCAAGGCCGCCAAGGAGCAGGGCGCCAGCCGTTTTTGCATGGGCGCCGCCTGGCGCGGGCCGAAAGAGGGCGATCTCGATCGCGTCATCGAGATGGTGCGCGCCGTCAAGGCACTCGGCATGGAAGCCTGCCTGACCCTGGGTTTGCTCGGCCCGGGTCAGGCGCAAAAACTCGCCGCCGCCGGGCTGGACTACTACAACCACAACCTCGATACCGGCGCGGAATATTACGACCAGGTGGTCACCACCCACAGTCAGGCAACACGCATGGAGACGCTGGGCGCGGTGCGCGCCGCCGGCATGAAAATCTGCTGCGGCGGCATCATCGGCATGGGCGAGTCGCGGCGGGTGCGCGCCTCATTGATCGCCCAACTGGCCGGGATGAACCCGCCGCCGGAATCGGTGCCGATCAACCATCTGGTCAGCGTGCCGGGCACGCCGCTGGCGGCTGCCATGCCTCTCGACCCCTTCGAGTTCGTGCGCACCATCGCCGCCGCCCGCATCGCCATGCCGCAAAGCTTTGTCCGCCTGTCCGCCGGCCGCCAGGCGATGAGCGACGAACTGCAGGCCCTGTGTTTTTTCGCGGGCGCCAATTCGATTTTTTATGGCGACCGGCTGTTGACGACCGACAACCCCGAGGCGAGCCGCGACGTCGCCCTGTTCGAGCGGCTGGGCTTGCAGCCAATCTGATGCGCCAGGATTTCGCGGCAGCGGCCGCATCGTATGACAGCGCCGCCGTGCTGGCGCGCGAGGTCGGCCAGCGTCTGGCGGAGCGGCTCGATTGCGTGAAGCTGGCGCCCCGGCGTTTTGCCGACATCGGCTGCGCCACCGGCGACGGGGTCCGCGAACTGCAGCGCCGTTATCCGGATGCATTGCCGCTGGCGGTGGATTTCGTGCTGCCGATGCTCGCTGCCGTACAGGAACGCTCTGGCTGGTGGGAGCGGATGCGCGGGCGTGCACCGCGCTGTATCAACGCCGACGCACGGGCGCTGCCGCTGGCGGCGAACAGCCTCGATCTGGCGTGGTCGAACCTGATGCTCCACTGGCTACCCGACCCGCAGCCCGCGTTCGCCGAACTGCACCGCGTGCTGATTGAGGGCGGTCTGCTGCAATTTTGCATGCTGGGACCGGATACGCTGAAGGAATTGCGCGCGGCGGGCGGGCCGACGCCTGCATTCCTCGACATGCACGACATCGGCGACATGCTGATGGCGGCGGGCTTCGGCGATCCGGTGATGGAGATGGAAATGCTGACCCTGACCTATCCATCGCCGCGCGCCTTTCTGGCCGATCAACGTCACCTCGGGGTGCGTGATGGCTTGCTGGGCCGGCTCGACTGGCGGCAATGGCGGCAGGTGTTCGCGGGCTGGGAACGCATCGATGGCTTGCTGCCGGCCCGTTTCGAGATCATTTATGGCCATGCCTGGAAGATGGCGCCGCGCACCGTGCCCGACGGTCGTGCCATCATGAAATTCGACCGAGCGAAAATGCGCCCATGAAACGCGCCAAACGAATCAAGCCGAAGAACCCGCTGGCACTGGCGCCGATCATGAAAAAAGGCGGCGCCCATGCCCGCCGCGACAAGCGCGCCGCCCGCGCCCGCCAGAAAGCTACACTGCGCAAACTCAGCGCTCGGGAAGGATCGGAATGATGCGGTTCGAGTTTCGGCTGATATTCTTCGGCTGATATTTGCCGGCCAACTGTTCGCGGCGTTCCTGCTCGCGCCACCAGACGCGCAAGCCGAGCAACCCGCAAAGGATGCCGCCGTAAAGCAGCGGCGCTGCCAGGTCGGCCTTCACCAGCCAGAAGTAATGCAGCACCGCCAGGATGGCGATGACATATACCGTGCGATGCAGCGCCTGCCAGCGCCGGCCGCCGAGTTGGCGGATGGCGAAATGACTGGAAGTGGCGGCAAGTGGAATCAGCAGCACAAAGGCGGCCATGCCGACGGTGATGAAGGGCCGCTTGAGGATGTCCCGGGCGATCGCGCCCCAGTCGAAAAACTGGTCGAACCACAGGTAGCTCGTCAGGTGCAGCGTGGCGTAGAAGAACACGAACAGGCCGAGCATGCGCCGCAGGCGCAGGGCCTGATACCAGCCGGTGAGCTTGCGCAGGGGCGTGACGGCGAGGGTGATAAGCAGGAAGTTGAGCGTCCAGATGCCCAGCCCGCGCGTCACCGCTTCGACGGGATTCGCGCCAAGCAGGTCGTGCCACGCACCCCAGCCATACCAGGCCAGCGGCAGCAGGCAGAGCAGGAAGGTCAGCGCTTTCAGCGCGGCCAGCGGCATCAGAAGTGTTTGGCGAGGTCCATGCCGCTGTAGAGGCGCGCGACCTCATCGCCATAGCCGTTGAACAGCAGCGTCGGGCGCTTCCGAAATTCGCCGATGCGCCGCTCGCTCGCCTGGCTCCAGCGCGGATGATCCACCGCCGGATTGACATTGGAATAGAAGCCGTATTCGCGCGGCGCGGCCTTCATCCACGAGCTGCGCGGTTCATGTTCGGTGAAGCGGATGGCAACCAGCGATTTCGCGCTCTTGAAGCCGTATTTCCACGGCACTACCAGGCGCAGCGGCGCGCCGTTCTGTTTCGGCAGCACCTCGCCGTAGAGACCGAGCGCCAGCAGCGTCAGCGGGTGGCGCGCCTCGTCCAGGCGCAGGCCTTCAACATAAGGCCAGTCGAGCACGCGGCCCTTCACGCCGGGCATGGTCTCGGGCTGCACCGCCGAAATGAACTCGACGTATTTCGCGCTGCCGAGCGGCTCGACGCGCTTGAGCAGGGCATCCAGCGGAAATCCCAGCCAGGGAATCACCATGCTCCAGCCTTCGACGCAACGCAGCCGGTAGATGCGTTCTTCGAGCGGGGCGAGCTGCAGAATTTCCTCGATGCCCAGCGTCACCGGCTTCTTCACCAGGCCTTCCAGACTCAGCTGCCACGGCGCTGTTTTCAGGCGGTGGGCCAGCCGTGCGGGGTCTGCCTTGTCGGTGCCGAATTCGTAGAAGTTGTTATAGCCGGTGACGTGCTGCAGGGGCGTGGGCGCCTCGCCGCCGGCGTAGTCACGCTGGCTTGCTCCATCGCCGAACTTGCGCGGGGCGGCAAAAGTCGGCGCCGGCGATACGGCGCCGGCGGCAACGAGTCCCGCGCCAATCGAGGTTTTGAGGAACTCGCGGCGTCTGGCATAGACCTCGGGAGGCGTGATCTCGGCGGGGGATGGCGTGGATGTTTTCATGGGGGTTAGTCGTAAACGCGGCGCAAACCTTACGACCGTCGGCGGACTGACTGGTTCAGTCGGCGTGCGCGGTCAGCAGGTGGGTGAGCAGCGCCCGCAGCCGTGCCGGCCGGAAGGGGCGCGGCAGCAGCAGGCGCGGCGCGGCGCCGGGCTGCTCGGCCAGGGCCGGCACCGGACCCGGGCTGATGATCAGGGCGGGCAAGGGGCGACCCGCGGCACCCGTGAGCCTGTCGAGCGCGGCTTGGGCCTCGGTCGTTCCCGGAGAGCTTGGCTGCATGTCCCAGATCAGCACGGCGGGCGGTCCGCAGCGGACAATCCATTCTTCTGCCGCTGCAACGGACGCGCCGCGCGTTACCGCCGCGCCCCAGCCGGCGAGCAGGTCGAAGAGTTCGGCAGACTCGCCCGGCGGGTCGCTCAACAACAAAATGTGCGCACCCGCCAGCGGATCGTCCGCCGCTTGCGTCGCTGCTTCCGCAGCGGCTGGCGCTGGCACCTTGGGCAAGGTGATGGAAAAGCGCGAGCCATGACCGACCCGCGAACACAACTGCACCGGATGTTCGAGCAGCGCCGCCGTGCGGCGCACGATGGCGAGGCCCAGCCCCATCCCCTTGGCGGGATCGCGTTCAGGATTGTCGAGCTGAAACAGCTCTTCGAAGATGGCCTCATGCTCCGCGGCCGGAATGCCCGGTCCGGTGTCCCAAACCTCGATGCGCACCGCCATGGCGTTGCACCGGACGGCGACGAGAATGCCGCCGTGCCGGGTATGGCGCACGGCGTTGCCAAGGAAGTTGAGCAGGACGCGATGCAGCAGGGCGGGGTCGGTCATCGCCCAGCAATCCACGGTCCGGGTGCGTAAAACCAGCTCCTTGGCCGCGGCGGCAGCGGCAAAATCGTCGATCAGGTGGTCAACCACGTCGGCAACCCGTACCGGCCGGCGCTCCACCCGATACACCTTGCCATCGAGCCGCGAATAGTCTAGCAGCATATCGAGCAGGCTCTGCAGGCTCGCCACGGTCTGCGCGAGCTTGTTGACCTGCGGCAACAGCGGACTGGCGTGGGCGTCGCGTTCGAGATGGTCGACGAACAGGCCGAGCGCCTGAACGGGTTGCCGCAGGTCGTGGCTGGCGGCGGCAAAAAACCGGCTGCGCGACTGGGTGGCGGCCTCGGCCTCGTCGCGCTCGTGGCGCAAGGTCGCCGTGGCCTTGGCAATGCGCGCGGCCAGTTCTTCCTGGTTTTGCGCCACCGCACCCGCCATCTCGTTGATGCCGGCGGCCAGATGACCCAGTTCGTCCTGGCCGGCGCCCGCGACGCGCAGATGGGTGCGCCCCTGGCCGATCCCGGCAACCACGCTGCCGATACTGCCGAGCATGCGGATCAGGCCGCGTGACAGGGCCAGCGCCAGCACGGCGGCAAACAGCAGAACGAGCGCCGCCGCCAGCGCGGCGTAGCCTGCGGCACGGCGCATTTCATCGTTGAGGGATTGATTGGAAACCTGCAGCAACAACTGGCCGAGCGGCGGCGGCTCCTGGCTTTGCGGCACGGCAAACAAATCGCTTTCCGCATGGCTGGCGGCGCGGATTGGCTGAAGATGCCAATGCATCAGCGGTTCAGCGTCCACCGGCGGAGCAAACCCGACGATGACGCCGTCCGGCGGCGGTAATTGCGCATGCGGCAGGGTCGCCGCCAGCACATTGCCCGCGGTATCGAGGATGGCGGCGGCATGCACATCCGGCTCGCTGGTCGCGGCGAGCAGCAGCTTCCGCAAACTGTCGACCCCGCCGACAAACAGGTCGTACTCGGCGGCGGTCGCCAATTGCCGGGCCAGCGCCGCCAGGCGGCGATGCTGCTCGATGTGGGATTGCTTCGCTTGTTCGACCAGCAGCACGCCCGTGATCAAGAGCGCCACCAGCACCGCCGGCGCCAAGGCGGCGAGGAGGATGCGGCTACGGATGCCGAGCGGTTTCATGGTGACCCCATCCCTGAAGGGATGGGGCATGTTCAGTGCAATCCGGCGATGTAGTCGGCGACGGCGCTGATTTCGGCGTCGGTCATCTTGACGGCAATCATCCGCATCATCTTGTTGGGATCATTGGCGCGCTCGCTGGTCCGGAAGGTTTTCAGCTGGGCTTCGGTGTATTCGGTAAATTGGCCGGCGATGCGCGGATACTGCGCGGGCAGGCCGGCGCCGGTCGGACCATGGCAGCCGGCGCAGGCCGGCAGGCCCTTGCTGGCGTCGCCGGCACGATACAGTTTCTGGCCCAGTTCGACGGTTGCGCGGTTTTTGGCCTCGCCCCCGGTTTGTTTCTGGGCGGCGAAATAGGCGGCGAAGTCCTTCATCTGCTCTTCGGTAAAGGCCGCGATCATGCCGTTCATGATGGCGCTGACCCGCTCGGGCGCCGCCGCACCGTTCGCCTTGAAGTTCTGCATCTGCTTGAGCAGGTAGGCGGCGTGCTGGCCGGCGAGCTTGGGGTTCGCGGAAAGCGGACTGTTGCCGTCGGGGCCATGGCAGGCGGCGCAGACTGTCGCGGCAATCGGCTGTCCGCGCGCGGCATCGCCCTGATAGGCCGTCGGCTTGGCCGGTTCGGCAGCCTGCACGGTGAAGGTCAGGGCAAGGGTGGCCAGCGATAATATCGACCGAGGCAAAAAGCGTAGCGTCCTTGGCATCTTGAAAAGCTCCTCTAAAAACTGCTTGAATGACAATCGCGCTATTGTATACCGGCTTCCCCAAACTCTGCTTACACCCCCCACGTTCATGTCCCCCTCCTTGTTTCGCCACGCTGTTTTCGAAATTTCCGTCGCCGATCCGCTGGCGCTGGCGCAAGCCGGCGGTGCAGAAATCGCCTTTGCCGGTCGCTCCAATGCCGGCAAGTCTTCCGCAATCAATACGCTGGCCGATCATACCCGGCTCGCCTATGTGTCGAAAACGCCGGGGCGCACCCAACTGATCAACCTGTTCCGCCTGAAAAACGGCGCGGCGCTGGTCGATCTGCCCGGTTACGGCTATGCCGATGTACCCCTGGCCGTGCGCCTGCAATGGCAAGGCTTGCTCGAACATTACCTGACGCGGCGCGCGGCGCTGGTCGGGCTGGTGCTGATCATGGATGCGCGCCGGCCGCTGACCGAGCTGGATCGCCAGATGATCGGCTGGTTCGCGACCACCGGCAAGCCGATTCATTGCCTGCTGACCAAGTCAGACAAGCTGACGCGCCAGGAGCAGGCCAAAACCCTCGCCGCGACGCGCCGTCTTGCCAGCGCCGACTTTCCGCAAGTGCCGATGACTCTGCAACTGTTTTCGAGCCTGAAGAAAGCGGGCATCGAAGAGGCCGAGCAGATCATCGGCGGCTGGCTGGACCAGAAAGAGAAAGAGCCCTCGGCTAAAGGGGATAAAGCCGAGGGCTCAAATACCTCGGCGAGCGCCAAGGTACCCGCTCAGGGAGGTGAAGCGGGGGACGATTCGTCACCGTCCGCTTCGTAGGATAGATAATCGACCAGAAAGTTCCAGTATTTTTTTGAGAGTTAATGCCATGATTACTAAAGGTGTATTTCCAGTTACGCGCATGCGCCGCATGCGCCGTGACGATTTTTCCCGCCGCCTGATGCGCGAATCGGCGCTCTCCGCGGCCGACCTGATTTATCCGGTGTTTGTGCTGGAGGGCAAGAAAAAGGTTGAAACGGTGGCTTCGATGCCGGGCGTTACACGCATGACGCTCGACCGCCTGTTGCCGGTGGCCGAAAAGGCGTTGAAACTGGGCATTCCGGCGCTGGCGCTGTTCCCGGTCATCGGCGCCGCCAGGAAAAGCGAAGATGCCGCTGAAGCCTGGAACCCTGCCGGCCTGGTGCCGACCGTCGTGGCCAAGCTGAAGCAGGAATTCCCCGAACTCGGCGTGATTACCGACGTGGCGCTCGACCCTTACACCAGCCACGGCCAGGACGGACTGATCGACCCGGCCGACCCGAGCGGCTACGTGATGAACGACGAAACGCTGGAAGCGCTGGCGAAGCAGGCGCTCACTCATGCGCAAGCGGGCGCAGACGTGGTCGCGCCCTCGGACATGATGGACGGGCGGGTCGGCGTGATCCGCGCCCGGCTTGACGCCAACAAGCTGATTCACACCCGCATCCTCGCCTATGCGGCCAAGTATGCGTCGAGCTTTTATGGCCCTTTTCGCGATGCGGTCGGATCCAGCGGCAACCTCGGCAAGGGCAACAAATATACCTACCAGATGGACCCGGCGAACTCCGACGAAGCGCTCCGTGAAGTCGCGCTCGACATCAACGAGGGCGCCGACATGGTGATGGTCAAGCCGGGCATGCCCTACCTCGACATCGTGCGGCGCGTGAAGGACGCATTCGGCGTGCCGACCTATGCCTATCAGGTCAGCGGTGAATACGCGATGCTGAAAGCCGCCGCGCAGAATGGCTGGCTGGACCACGATGCGGTGATGATGGAGGCGCTGCTGGCCTTCAAGCGCGCTGGCGCGGATGGCGTCCTGACTTACTTTGCCCTCGAAGCAGCGCAGCTGCTTCGCGCGTAAAAGTGAAGGCAGCCGAGCTGCTACGGAAGCAGTAGCGGCCTTTGCACTGCCCACAGCGCCAGCGGGTCGTCCTGAAAGCCGCTCTTGACGAAGCGCTGCAGCCGACCGAGCAGGTGGCAAACCAGCAGGTCGGCATGCGCGGCAACCTCATGCGTCGCGGGCAGCGCTCCTTGGGCCACGGCAATCTTCAAGCCCTGCTTGAGCGAGGCTTCCAGTCTTTCGAACACCTGGTTGATGCGCGCCTGCAGACGCGGGTTTTCATGCACGAGCGCATCGCCGACCATGACGCGGGCGAGGCCGCGGTTCTTGCCGGCAAAGCGCAGGGCGGCCGCCAGCATCAACTCGACCTGGCGCAGGCCGTTTTCTTCCTCGGCGGCGATCTGCCCGACGACCGAAAACAAGGCGCTTTCGATGAACTCGATCAGCCCCTCGAACATGCGCGCCTTGCTGGGAAAGTGGCGGTAGAGCGCCGCCTCGGAAACGTCCAGCCGGGCCGCCAGCGCGGCGGTGGTGATCTTTTCGCCCGCCGGATTTTCCAGCATGGCGGCAATGGTTTGCAGGATCTGCAGCTTGCGGTCGCCGGCTTGGTTCATCCTGGTTGCCTCGTCATTTTGATTTGATCAGCGTGCCGACGCCTTCGTCGGTCAGGATTTCCAGCAGCAGCGCATGTTCGACGCGGCCGTCGATGATGTGCACGCTCTTGACGCCGCTTCTGGCCGCATCGAGTGCCGAGCCGATCTTCGGCAGCATGCCGCCGGACAGCGTGCCATCGGCGACCATCGCGTCGATGTCCCTGGGCGTGATGCCGGTAAGCAGTTCGCCGGCCTTGTTCAATACGCCCGGAGTATTGGTGAGTAGCACCAGCTTCTCGGCGCCCAGCACCTCGGCGATCTTGCCGGCGACGACGTCGGCGTTGATATTGTAGGTCTCGCCGCGCGGGCCGACGCCGATCGGGGCAATCACCGGGATGAAATCGCCGGTGTCGAGGAAAGCGATCAAGGTCGGGTCGATCGCGGTGATCTCGCCCACCGAGCCGATGTCGATCAGTTCCTCGGGATTGTCCTTGTTGGGCAGCAGCAGTTTCTTGGCGCGGATGAAGTTGCCGTCCTGACCCGTTAAGCCGACGGCCTTGCCGCCATGCTGGTTGATGAGGGCGACAATCTCCTTGTTCACCTGGCCGCCGAGCACCATCTCGACGATGTCCATGGTTTCCTCGTCGGTGACGCGCATGCCCTGGATGAACTGGCCCTGCTTGCCGACCCGTTTCAACAGGTCCTCGATCTGCGGGCCGCCGCCATGCACGACGACCGGATTCATGCCGACCAGCTTGAGCAGCACCACGTCGCGCGCGAAGCCCTCCTTCAGCGCCGGTTCGGTCATCGCGTTACCGCCATATTTGATGACGATGGTCTTGTCGAAGAAGCGCTGGATGTAGGGCAGCGCCTCGCCAAGGATCTTGGCCTTGGTGGCGGCGGGCAAAGCTGCGGTGGTCATGGCGGCAGTGGAAAGAAAAGGACGGCGGCAATTCTACAACCGCCGGTTTCGTTATAGCCCAGTTTGTGCTCAAATCCCGCGTTTGCAGTAAATGGCCGCGCGCGTTTGTTGAAACGAAATGAAGATTGCCGTCAGTGAACTCATCGTCAGGTTCATGGAGCGTCTCGGGATTGCCCATATTTTCGGCATGCCGGGCGCCCACATCCTGCCGGTCTACGATTGTCTTTACGACTCGAAGATCAAGAGCGTGCTGGTCAAGCACGAGCAGGGCGCGGCCTTCATGGCTGGCGGCCATGCCCGCGTTTCCGGTGGCATTGCCGCCTGCATCACCACCGCCGGCCCCGGCGCCACCAATCTCGTTACCGGCATCGCCAGCGCCTACGCGGATCGGCAGCCGATCCTGATCATCACCGGAGAAACGCCGACTTACATTTTTGGCAAGGGCGGGCTGCAGGAAAGCTCGGGCGAGGGCGGCGCCATCGACCAGACGGCCCTGTTCAAGGGAATTACCCGCTATCACCGGGTCGTCGAGCGCACCGATTACCTCGGCCAGGTGCTGAACCAGGCCGCGCGGATTTTGCTTTCCGCCAACGCAGGCCCAGTGCTGCTCAGCTTTCCCTACAACATCCAGAAGGAACTGGTCGAGGACAGCCTGCTCGACGGCATCAACTTCGCGCCCGCGCGCCGGAGCAAATCACCCGCGCCGCTCGACGAATCAGCCGAACTGGCGCGGATGATCGCGGCGGCCCGCCATCCCGTCATCGTCGCCGGCTATGGCGCGATCCGCTCCGGCGCCCAGCAGGTCGTGGCCCTGCTTAGCGACCGCCTGGGGCTGCCGGTCGCCACCAGCCTCAAGGGCAAGGGGGTCATTGGCGAGGATTCCGATCTGTCGCTGGGCTGCCTGGGCGTCACCTCGAACGGCCGGGCCTACCGCTATATCGTCGATCATGCCGACCTGGTGATCTTCCTGGGCGCTGGATTCAACGAGCGCACCAGCCACATGTGGGACGCCAAGCTGCTGGCCGGCAAACAGGTCGCGCAGGTTGACAACGATCCCGCGCAACTGGAAAAGGTGTTCCGCGCCGACCTCGCCATCCACGCCGACATCCGCGATGTGCTGGACGACCTGCTGGCCCATGTCGATGAAACCGGGGCCGCCAGAAAAACCCTTGACTGGTGCGATGGGTACGCTGGGCCCGCGGTCGCGGGTGCTGGCGAACAACAGTTTCCGCTGATCGAGCATTTCTTTACCCGGCTTGCCGCGAACTTTGCGGCGGACATGCAGATTTTCGACGACAACATCATCTTCGCCCAGCACTTCCTCAGGGTCGCGCCCGGCAACCGCTATTACCCGAATTCGGGCATCTCTTCGCTCGGCCATGCCATTCCGGCCGCCATCGGCGGGCGCCTCGCCAACAGCGGGCCAACCTTCGCCATCCTCGGCGACGGCGGTTTCCAGATGTGCTGCATGGAACTCATGACCGCCGTGAATTACGCCATCCCCATCAATGCGGTCGTCCTGAACAACGCCAGCATGGGGCTGATCCGCAAGAATCAGCAGCAACTCTACGGCGGCCGGTTCATCGACTGCGACTTCGTCAATCCCGACTATCAAATGCTCGCGCGCGCGTTTGGCATCAATTACTGGCGCGTCGCGAGCGCGGCCGACGTGGATGCCTTGTTCGCCCGCGCCGACCTCGCCGACTCAATCAACCTCATCGAAATCATGCTGGATAAACATGTCTTCCCAGGCTACCTGTCGGGTCGTTGACCCTGACGCTGAAGCGGCACAGCGCGCCGCCATTACAGCCATCGAAAAGCGACTGTGGGCGGACGGCACGCTCGACGAATCACTGCTGCCGTCCTATCAGGCGGCGTTCCGGCGACTGGAGCAGCTGCGGCGCGCGCCGTGCCACAAGTTCATCATCGTCATCGCCGTGGCGGACCGGCCGCAACATCTGCAGGCCTGCCTCGGCAGCCTGCTCGAACAGTGCCAGACCTTCGGCTATGGCGGCATGGAGCACGGCGCCTGGCGAAACATCGCCGTGCTGATCGCCGACGACAGCCGCAATGCCAGCAGCATCGCCTGGCACGGCGAACTGGCGCGTTACTTCACCCGCCAGGGCCTGGCCACCCACCACTTCGGCCCGGACGAACAGCTCGAGTTGCTGCGCGCAACGCCCGCGGCGGAACTGGCGCGGATTCTGGGTGCGGGCGCGCCGGATGCCGAAGGCAATTTCGGCCACAAGGGCCAGGCCGTCATGCGCAATATCGCCCACCTCAAACTCAGGGACATGGCCGCCCGGGAAGCGGACCAGCCGCTGCTGTTCTATTCCGTCGACAGCGACCAGGAATTCAAGGTGAAGGTCGCCACATCCCAGGGCCATGGTGATAAAGAGGTCTGCGCCGTCAATTTCTTTCATTACCTGGACGAGATTTTCACCCGCACCGACGCGGAGGTGCTGACCGGCAAGGTGGTGGGCGACCCGCCCGTCTCGCCCGCCGTCATGGCCGGCAATTTTCTCGAAGACGTCATCGCCTTCCTGCAGCAGATGGCGGATAGCCGCCCGGATGACCCCTGCCGCCATCATCTGGCCGTCACCCACGCGGAAGGCGAGGCGGCCTATCACGACATGGCCGACCTGTTCGGCTTTCGGGCGGCGGCGGCGGCCTATCGCTACCGCTGCACGCTGACCGGCGCGCACGCCGAGGCCGACTGCTTCGCGCACTTCGCGAATCGCCTCGGCAGTTTTTTCTACGGCGAACATCCGACCCGCGTTTCCCATTATGTGTATTCCGGCGCGCCTGACGCCGTGCAGCCGGCGCGCACCGTGTATGTTGGCAATTATGTGTTCCGGCCCGGCGGACTGCGGTACTTCATCCCCTTTGCCGCGCTGCGCCTGCGCATGTCCGGCCCGACGCTGGGGCGCATCGTCAAGTCGGAAATCGGCGCGCGCTTCGTCTCCGCCAACCTGCCTATGCTGCACAAGCGCACGGTGCACAGCACCGGCCAGGCGGAATTCCGGCCCGGCGTGCAGGCCAAGGCCGGCGCCATCGACCTCCACGATGAATTCGAGCGCCAGTTTCATGGCGATGTGATGCTGTTTTCCATCGAACGCCTGACCGCCGCCGGCTTCCCGCTGCAGACGCCCGCGCCCGCCGTGATCGCCGCGACCCTGGAAGCCGTGCGCGCGGACCTGCAAAAGAAATACAACGCGCAGCACGCGGACATCCTCGCCAAACTCGGTCGCCTGCGGGCCCTGCTGCGCGATCCGGCCCACTGGTGGAACCGGGATGCCGCCCAGGCCGCGACCGTGGAGGCTTGCCAGGTTTTTATTGCCAACGTGACCCGCAACTTCGGCGAAAACTCGCCCTGTTACGCGCGCATCAACGCGGCGGAAAGCTGGGAGAAATGGCGTCCCGGCCTGCTCGAAGCCATTGTCGGCTATCCGGCGGACAGCGCGGCGTGGCGGGCGCAACTGGTGGCCTAGATGCCGGGGTTGCCTGGGGTGCATCACCGGCTGCGGCTGCGCCACTGGCTGCATCGCCGCCTGCGTCCCGGCCGCTTTGCCCTGCTCGACGCACTGCTCCATACCCAGTCCCTGAGTCGCCGGGAGGTGCTGCATAAGCAGCAGCAAGACCTGGCGGCCATCCTCGCCCATGCCAGGCAGCACACGGCGTACTACGCCGACCGGCTGAACGGCGAATCCATCGACGCGCTGCCGATCCTCACCAAGGAGGACATTCGCGCACACCTCGACGATTTTCTGGCGCGCGACGCCAACCGCGGCCAGGTCAAGCTCGGCCACACCGGCGGATCGACCGGCCAGCCGCTGGCCTTCTGGTATGACGACGCCAAGCACGAGCTGATGCGCGCCGGCATGTGTCGCAGCTACATGATGTCGGGCTGGCGGCCGGGCGAAAAAATTCTCAATTTCTGGGGCGCCCGCCAGGACACCCAGATCGGCGGTGTATTCAACGCGGGCCGGACCGATTTCATCGCCGCCGAAAAAACCATCGCCGCCTTCGAATACACCGAGCGGCAAATGCACGAATGGGCGGCGTTCATCCGTGCTTATCGACCTGTCCTGCTGCAGGGCTATGCCACGGTACTGGCCGAGTTCGCCCGCTTTTGCCTGGCCACCCGGCAGACGCCGCCCAAGACCTTGCGCGGCGTCTATTCGACCGCGGAAGTCCTCGGCGCCGAGCAGCGCGCACTCATCGAGCAGGCGTTCAACTGCAAGGTGTTCAACCAGTACGGCTGCCGCGAGGTCCCCAACATCGCATGCGAATGCCGCCATGGCCGCATGCACGTATTCACCGACATGGTCCATCTCGAATCGCTCGATGACGAACGGCTGATCGTCACCTCGCTGACCAACCGGCTGATGCCCTTCATCCGCTACGACCTCGGCGATTCGGGGCAACTGCTCGACGCCGCATGCGATTGCGGCTCGCCTTTCCCGCTGATGGCCATGGGCCTGTGCCGCCACAACGACATCATCCGCACGGCGAGCGGCAAAAACATTCATCCGTCCTACTTCAACCGGCTGCTCGCCCACCTACCGCAGATCAGGCAGTACCAGTGCATCCAGAGCGCACCCGACCAGCTCACGCTGAACCTGGTGGTTGCTGAAAAGCTGCCCGCCGAGATTGCCGCCAACCTGCGGGCGAGGATCGCCAGCGATCTCGATCCTCGGATGAACTTCACGCTCAACTACGTTGATGAAATCCCCCGCACGGCCTCGGGCAAACACCGTTTCGTCATCAATCAATGCGCTGACAATCCATGAAAACAGACGAGTTGCAACGCGTATTCGCCGCCATGCGGTCGCAGATGCTGCGGTTTGCCCGGCTGCAACTGCGTTCCGAGGCGGCGGCCGAGGACGCCGTACAAGAGGCGCTGCTGGCGGCACACATGGCAGCCGACCAGTTCGCCGGTGCGTCGTCTGTCAGGACCTGGGTGTTTTCGATCCTGAAGAACAAGATCATCGACGAACTGCGACGAAGGGTGCGCGAAGGCAATGTGATGGATTTTGCCGCCGCCGAAGATGAAATGAAGGATATCGACGAGCTGTTCGACCAGCGCGGTCACTGGGCCGCGCCACCGATGGCCTGGCCCGACCCGGAGGCGGCCCTGGACAACCAGCAATTCTGGGTTGTGTTCGAAGCCTGCTTGGATGGCGTACCACCCAAACACGGCCGAATTTTCATGATGCGCGAGATCCTCGGATTAGAAACCGAGGAAATTTGTAAGGAATTGGCAATTAGTCCGTCCAATTGCTGGGTGCTGTTGCACCGGGCGCGTTTGGGACTGCGCGAATGCCTGTCCCAACGCTGGTTTGGAGAACAAAAATGATGAACTGCAAGGAAGCCACGCAACTACTTTCGCAAGGCCAGGAGCGCACGCTCACGCTGGTCGAGCGGCTAGGGCTGAAACTGCATCTCCTCATTTGCAAGGGATGTCGCGCCAGCGAACGTCACTTCGACTTTCTCCGCACCGCCGCCCGGCGTATCGGCTCGCCCGAACCTTGAAGCCATCAATTCCAACAGGAGACTAACCATATGAAAACAAATAAAACCACCCTCGCCCTTGCCACCACTGCCGTTTTTGCTGCTTCCGCTGCCCTGGCCCCCGCCGCTTTTGCCGCCGACAGCCCGTTCGGCATGCAAAAACTTGATGGCGGCTACCAGCTCGCCCAGGCTGACAAGAAAGCCGACGGCAAATGTGGCGAAGGGAAGTGCGGCGGCGACAAGAAGCCGGTCAGCAAGAAGGCCGAGGGGTCGTGCGGCGGTGACAAGAAGGCTGACGGCACCTGCGGCGCCAACAAAAAGGCCACCGACAAGAAGCCTGCCGAGAAGAAGAAGGATGGCAAGTGTGGCGAAGGCAAGTGTGGGAGCACGAAGTAAGCAATGTTCTCCCAGTCCTCACTGATCACCGGTGCCGGACTCGGCTTCAGGCGGGAACTCATCCCCGACCTGAATGCCGCCCTGCAGAAAGGGTGGCCGGCAGCCGTTGCCTTCTTTGAGCTCGCGCCGGAGAACTGGCTCGGCATGGGCGGACGTTCGGCAAAAGACCTGCGCGCCTTCACCGAGCGCTTCCCCTTCGTCTGCCACGGCCTGTCGCTCGACCTCGGCGGACCCTCGCCGCTCGATGAATCACTGCTGAGGCGGACCAAGAGTTTCATGCAAGAACACGGCATTTCCCTCTACACAGAACACCTTTCGTGGTGTGGCGACGACGGCCATCTGTATGACCTGTTGCCCATCCCGCTCACCGGCGCCGCCGTGCGCTGGGTTGCCGACCGCATCCGCCGCGCGCAGGACATACTCGAAATGCGCATCGGCATCGAGAACGCCTCCTACTACGTCGCGCCCCCCGGCGCCGAGATGAGCGAGCCGGAATTCATCCGTGCCGTCATCGCGGAGGCTGACTGCCTGCTGCACCTCGATGTTAACAATGTCTATGTCAATAGCCGTAATTTCGGCTTCGACCCGCTCGACTTCATGGCCGCCCTACCCCTCGAGCGCACCTGCTACCTGCACATGGCCGGCCATTACGTCGAGCCGGACGGCGTGCTGGTGGACACCCACGGCGCCGCCGTGATCGACCCGGTGTGGAATCTGCTCGATGCGGCCTATGCCCGCGTCGGCCCGCTGCCGACCTGCCTGGAACGCGATTTCAACATTCCGCCATTGACTGAGCTGGTCAAGGAAGTGGCCCAGATCGCCGCCACCCAGGCACGCTTTCCCCAAACCGCCGAGCGTGCCGCCTGATGGAGGCCTTTCAGCAATTCCAGATCGATTTCGGCCGCCATGTGCGCGATCCGCGCACCAGCCCGCGCCCGGCCGGTTTGCCGGCCCGACGTGCCGCCATCTACAACGAACTGCTCTACAACAACCTCGAGGGGTTTTTGCTCGCCTGTTTTCCGATCTGCCATCGACTACTCGGCAAACGACGCTGGCCAAAGCTGGTGCGGGCCTTTTTTCGCGATACGCGCTGCCATACACCATACTTTCGCGAAATCCCGCGCGAATTTCTGCACTGGCTGACGGAAACCGAAACCCTGCCCGTGCAGTTGCCGCCCTGGCTCAGGGAACTGGCGCATTACGAATGGGTCGAGCTGGCGCTGGACGTGATGGAGACAAAGTTGCCCGCCTGCGGTCACAACGGCGACCTGCTGGCCGGCATCCCGGTGCTGGCACCGGCATTGATGAACCTCGCCTACGCCTGGCCGGTGCAGCGCATCGGCCCTGACTATCGACCAAGAAAGCCGATTACCACGCATCTGCTCGTCTATCGCGACAGGAACGACCAGGTGCAATTTATCGAACTCAATCCGGTCAGCGCGCGTCTCGTCGCATTGCTGCAGGAAGGCCGCCTGACCGGACGCGAAGCCTGCCGCGCCATCGCGGACGAAATTGGCCATCCGCATCCGGAGGCCGTGCTTGCCCACGGCGCGAAGATGCTTGCCGGACTGCATACGGCCGGCGCAATTCTCGGGAGCAAACAATGAAAAACATTCTCAGGAAAACCTTTTCCGGCATCGACTGGCTAGGTCTCTGGCTCGGCATGCTGGCCCTGCGCCTGGTGCTCGGCTGGGAATTTTTCGACGCGGGATTGGAAAAATTCCGCGGTGCCAACTGGTTCGCCGACATCCAGGACAAATTTCCCGCGCCCTTCAATGCCGTGCCGCCGGAGATCAGTTGGCAGATGGCGACCTGGTTCGAGTTGGTTGGCGGCATCGCCCTCATCATCGGGTTGGGCACGCGCTTCTTCGGCGCGTCACTATTCATCCTGACGATTGTCGCCACCGCCTCGGTGCATTGGCCGGGCGAGTGGGCGACACTGGCGGAACTGGTGCGGGGCTATGCCATTACCGACCAGGGCCAGGGCAACTTCAAGCTGCCGGTCATCTTCATGGCGATGCTGTTGCCGCTGATCTTTTCCGGCCCGGGTAAATTGTCGCTGGATCACCTGATCGCGCGGCGCTTTCTCGGCAGACAACATGCCTGAACAAAAGTCGGCGCTGGCGGGACGGCGTAAAGGAGAAAGAAACTGCCCGCGCTGCGGCGCGACTTTCACTTGCGGCATGGAAGCCGGTCAGGAGAAATGCTGGTGCGCGGATTTGCCGCCGCTGCCGATTGATCCCGTCGTGCCGGGATGCTTTTGCCCGGACTGCCTGAAGTTGCTTAGCGCCGCGCAGCCAGGCCAAGCATCAAAATAGCGTCGCGGTTGGTCCAGGAGAAACAGGCGGCGGCCGCAGTCCGCCAGGGCAACCAGCGCTGGGCGCGGTGCTCGTCGGCATGCCGTCTGACGGGGGTGTCCGGCGGCACGCAAAGGCTGTAGAGATGCTCCACGTTATGGGTAACGCCCGCCGGATAGCGGGCGCGCCACTCTGGGAAGATTTCGAAACGACTGGAGAGACGCCAGTCGGTCAAATCGTCAGGCCGGATGACGATAGCGGCCTCCTCGGCAACTTCGCGCACCGCCGTGGCGATCAGGCTTTCACTGCCTTCCTGCGACCCGGTGACCGACTGCCAGTAACCCGGATGTGCCGCCCGTTCGAGCAGGAAGATGTTCAGTCGGGGGTCGTGGATGACGACGAGAACGGAAACCGGTCGCTTCGTGCCGGGCACGGTATTAGCCGATATCCGACAACCAGTTGATGCCGTCGGCCTGCATGTCGACGAAACACCAGAACGGGATGCCCTGCTCGCGCCATTCGTTGGTGGCGGCTTCGAAGACCTGCAGGGTCTGCACGAAGTCGGTCTCGGCACGGCCATGAATGCCGTCGCAGTGCTCGAGGATCACTACATAACCTTCGGCGCTCTGCCAGCCGAGATCGGCAAGGCAATCGAGCAGGGCGTCCCAGTTGCGACCATACCATTCGGGAAACGCCATGGCATCGCCAATGGCTTTCAGCAATGCGGCCTTGTCGCTAACGCCGGCCAGATCGACACGAAACACCGCAAAATTGTTTTGCGCGGCAGCGGCGATCAGCCCGGCCTCGCCATCGCCCGGCATGTGATAGACGCCGGCATGCGGCAGGCTGGCGAGGAGTGTTTCGTAGCGGGTGTCGGTCATTCGCGGATTTTCCTGAAGCTCTGGTAGTGGTCATCAGTGTAGTAGCAGGTCTGCGGCAGGGTGTTGCCGCAGACGATGCGGCGGGCGCCGCGATGCCGCACGCCCGGCGTGGCCACTGTGTATTCACGATAATGGCCCTGCGCCTGGCGCGGCAACAGCTTCTCGCGATTCTGAAAAACGACGCCGTCGCGCTTGTGCGGAAAGGGCCCGCCCTGCGCGATGAAACGCAAAGTGTCATGCGCTTCACGGGGCAGATCGCCGCGGGCAATCTCCTGCGCCTGTGCCAGCCCGATGAAACCGGCCAGCAGCAGAAGCAGGAGCGCACGCAGCATGCCGGTCAGGCTCAAGCCTTGCCGACCTCGACCTGCGTCTCCACCTTCTGCCGCAGGCGGATATGCAGTTCGCGCAGTTGTTTCTCGTCGACGTCGGAGGGCGCATCGGTCAGCAGGCACTGGGCGCGCTGGGTTTTAGGGAAGGCGATGACGTCGCGGATCGATTCGGCGCCGGTCATCATGGTGACGATGCGGTCAAGGCCGAAGGCGAGCCCGCCGTGCGGCGGCGCGCCGTAGCGCAGGGCGTCGAGCAGGAAGCCGAATTTCGCCCGCTGCTCTTCCTCGCCAATACCCAGCGCCTCGAACACCCTGGCCTGGATGTCGGCCTTGTGGATACGCACCGAGCCGCCGCCGATTTCCCAGCCGTTGAGGGCCAGGTCGTAGGCCTTGGCCAGGCACTCACCGGGATTGCTGACCATGAGTTCTGCGTGGCCGTCCTTGGGCGAGGTAAAGGGATGGTGGCAGGCGGTCCAGCGTTTGTCCTCTTCGCTGTACTCGAACATCGGGAAGTCGATGACCCAGACCGGTTCCCAGGCCTTGCCATTGAGGTAGCCTTTCTCGTGGCCGATCTTGCTGCGCAGGGCGCCGAGGGCGTCGTTGACGACCTTGGTCTTGTCGGCGCCGAAGAAGATCAGGTCGCCCGACTGGGCGCCGGTGCGCTCGATGCTGGCCTTCAGCGCCGCCTCGTGCAGGTTCTTGACGATGGGCGATTGCAGCCCTTCCTCGTTGAGCTTGCTGGCGTCATTGACCTTGATGTAGGCGAGGCCCCGGGCGCCGTAGATCTTGACGAATTCGGTGTAGCCGTCGATCTCGCCGCGCGT
>JAUSBB010000056.1 GCA_030652245.1 Rhodocyclaceae bacterium
TCGGTGACGTCTTCCTTCACCGCGACATAGTGGCTGATGCGCCCGTCGGACTGGCGGATCGGGGTGATGATGGCGAATTCGACATATTCGCTGCCATCCTTCTTGCGGTTGATGAATTCGCCCTTCCACGGCTGGCCTTGGGTCAGCGCGTCCCACATCGCGACATAGGTGGTCGGCGGCGTCTTGCCCGATTGCAGGATGCGCGGGTTCTGGCCCTGCAGTTCTTCGGCCGCATAGCCGGAGACCTCGGAGAAGGCGGCGTTGATGTATTCGATCGTGCCGTCGAGACCGGTGATGACGATGCTCTCCGGGCTTTGCTCGTCGGCCTGGGCGAGCTTCCTCAGGGCCAGGTCGGTTACCTGAGAGGCGCGCGCCGCTTGCAACTGTTGCCGGTGCCAGACGCTGTAGATCAGCGCGCCGGCGGCGCCAATCGCCAGCAAAATCATGGCGAGAGCGACCGCGCCCAGTTGCCGCAGGCCGGCCGTCACCTCGGCCCGGTCGACCTTGGCCAGCAGTATCCAGGGCGTGCCGGCGACCGGACGAGCGGCGAGCAGCACGGGTGTCTCGCCATAGTCGGGGCCGGCATAGATGCCGGCGCCGTGGAGCAGCGCCTGGATAGAGGGCCGGTGCGTCTGGTCCATGGAGACGCCGAGACTCAGCGGCGCGGCCTGGCCGTGGTGGACGCCGGTGAGATGCATCACCCGGTCGCCGTCGCGGCGCACCAGCACGATCTCGCCGCTGGCGGAGGGCCGCGGCCAATCCCTGACCAGCGGCAGCAATCCCGGTTCGGTGTTGATGCTGTAGAGCAGCATGGCTGACGGCGGCTGGTCGGGGGCGGTCTGGTCGCGCACCGCCGCGAGCAGGCCCATATGAATGGTGCCGTCGGCATGCCGGTGCAGGTCAAGCAACAGGGGCTCAGGCTGCGCGAGCGCCTCGCCGATCAGCGGGCGCAACATTGCGGGGTCATGCTCGGAACTGCCGACGGCCAGTAGTTTCTGGCCTTCCAGGTCGAGCATTTCCACGCCGACAAAGGCCGGGTCGCGCAGCTCGGTTTCAAAGCGCGCGCGCAGGCGCTGTTCGACGCGCGGGTCGCGAGTCGTCCGCCAGGTCTTGACGGCGTCGATGAAAAACGAGCCGGTGGCGCGAGCCTGCACGAACTTTCGTTGCGCCGCCAGCCAGTCTTCCACCTGCCGCGCCTTGAGCGTTGCCACCGCCGTCAGCTCCTCGTTTTTGTCCAGCATGAGGTCGTCGGCCAGCGCCCGATAGAGGAAGGCCCCGGTGGTGGCGATGGCCAGGGAGAAGGCGACAAAGATCGCCAGCAGCGTGCCGCCGCGGGCGGGTGGCGGCTGTGAGCTATCAGGCGTCGGCATGTCGTAACAGCCCACCGGGCACCGCCTGGTTCTCCGGTAGGTCATCAACGATCAGTAGCGTGGCGGTGTGCATGGCAGCGGCTGGCGGTTAGGGGGAAATATCCCGGGAAGATAGGCTCAACACATTGCTTTAGTATAAGTATAACTTTGTATCCTACAGCGATGATATGCCTTTCCTGTCGGCAACTTTTGTTTCACATTGCAGATCGGCCTGACATGGGCGGGCGCCTGCCGTTGTCTGCTGCAAGGCAGCATGCCGCATTGTGTAAAATTGCACATTCTTGACGATGTTCGTCAGGAATCGCGTTAGGCTGCAGCAGACAGCTTTCGACAGGAGGAAACAAAACATGGCCACCGACAATATCAGCGGGGCGCTGAGCGACGCCGACAGCCAGGAAACCCGCGAGTGGCTGGATGCCCTCGAAGCGGTCATCGAACAGACCGGCCCGGAGCGCGCGCATTATCTGATCGAGCGGCTGATCGAACTCGGCCATCGCGCCGGCATCAATCTTCCCTACGCGGCCAACACCGATTACATCAACACCATACCCGTAGACCGGCAGCCGCTGGCGCCGGGCGACTACGCGATCGAAAACCGCATTCGCTCGTATGTGCGCTGGAACGCGCTGGCGATGGTGCTGCGCGCCAACAAGGGCGGCTCGAATCTGGGCGGCCACATCGCCAGCTTCGCCTCGGCGGCGACGCTCTATGACGTCGGCTTCATCCACTTCTGGCATGCGCCGACCGAACAGCACGGCGGCGACTTGATCTTCGTCCAGGGGCACTCGGCGCCCGGCATCTACGCCCGCGCCTTCCTGCTCGGCCGCCTGACCGAGGAACAGCTCGACGGCTTCCGCCAGGACGTGGACGGCCAGGGGCTGACCTCGTATCCGCACCCCTGGCTGATGCCGGACTTCTGGCAGTTTCCGACGGTGTCGATGGGCCTCGGCCCGCTGCAGGCGATCTACCAGGCCCGCTTCATGAAGTACATGCACGACCGCGGCCACGCCGATACCACCGGCCGCAAGGTCTGGGCCTTCATGGGCGACGGCGAGATGGACGAACCCGAGTCGATGGGCGCCATCGGCATGGCCGGGCGCGAAAAGCTCGACAACCTGATCTTCGTGGTGAACTGCAACCTGCAGCGCCTCGACGGCCCGGTGCGCGGCAACGGCAAGATCATCCAGGAGCTTGAAGCCGATTTTCGCGGGGCCGGCTGGAACGTCATCAAGGTGGTCTGGGGCAGCTACTGGGACGCCTTGCTGGCGCAGGACAAGCATGGCCTGCTGCGCCAGCGCATGATGGAATGCGTGGACGGCGAATACCAGACCTTCAAATCCAGGGACGGCGCCTATGTGCGCGAGCACTTCTTCAACACGCCCGAACTGAAGGCGATGGTCGCCAACTGGACCGACGACGATGTCTGGCGTCTGAATCGCGGCGGCCACGATCCGCACAAGGTTTTCGCCGCCTATCAGGCCGCCGTGCATCACCCCGGCCAGCCCACCGTCATTCTCGCCAAGACCATCAAGGGCTACGGCATGGGCGAGTCGGGCGAGGCGCAGAACATCACCCATCAGCAGAAGAAGATGGGCACCACCTCGATCCGCGCTTTCCGCGACCGTTTCAGGCTGCCGATCACCGACGCCGAACTGGAAAACCTGCCCTACCTCAAGTTTGCCGATGGTTCACCTGAACTCGAATACATGCGCGCTCACCGCATGGCGCTGGGCGGCTATCTGCCGCAGCGCCGTCGTGCCGTCGAACCGCAGCCGGTGCCGCCACTGTCGGCTTTCGACGCGCTGCTCAAGGCCACCGGCGAAGGCCGCGAGATCTC
>JAUSBB010000069.1 GCA_030652245.1 Rhodocyclaceae bacterium
CCGCCGGGGGGGAGGGAAGCGGGGTAAATCCAACCGGTGACGGGCTCCAGCCCTTCCAGACCTCGCACTTCGGAATCCGAGCGTTCGTAGATCCGCGCGCAGCCGGTGGCTTTTTGCAGCGCGTCGACGATGGCGGCGCGCCATTTATCGGCGCCTGCGCTGGTGAGTTGCACGACCACCGTGTCGCCGTATTTATCCGCAATCACGCCGGGCAGGCCGTCGGATTCGGCGTGGATCAGCCGCAAGCCCTGCTGGCCGGCCAGTTCCGGCAGGGCGGCGCGGCGCGCTACCGCTGCCGCCACGCGACGCTTGAAAAAGGCGTGGTCGATGGTTGTCGCAACATCAAAGCTCCAGACGCGTGCACGAATTTTCGAGTGCGGGCTGTAGGCCGCCTTGGCCAGCGGGCGGCCGTCGGCGGCCTGAATCGTCACCGTGTCGCCCGGTCGCGCATGGCCGTCAAGTCTGGCCACGGCGGTATCGAACAGCCACGGATGGCGCTTGTAAAGCGAACGTTCCTTGCCGGGATGGAGGATCAGTTGTGCGCTCATTTTTTCCTTGCCCTGGGGTGGGCTGCGTCGTAAACCTTGGCCAGATGTTGAAAGTCCAAGTGCGTATAAATCTGTGTGGTGCCGATGCTGGCATGGCCGAGCATCTCCTGCACCGCGCGCAGGTCGCCCGAGGATTGCAGCACATGGCTGGCGAAGGAGTGTCGCAGCATGTGCGGATGGACGTGCAGGCCCAGCCCGCTTTTCTTCGCCCAGTGGGCGAGGCGCAGTTCGATGGCGCGCGGGGACAACCGCGTGCCGCGCCGACTGACAAACAAGGCCGCTTCGCCCGCCGCCGCCATGGCCACCCGCTGTTCGAGCCACGTCGTCAGCGCGGCCGCCGCCTGGGCGCCCACCGGCACGGTCCGGGTCTTGGCGCGCTTGCCGGTCACCGTCACTTCGCCGCCGGCCAGGTCGAGGCCACCGACCCTGTTGAGCGAAGCCAGCTCGGCCAGTCGCAGGCCCGAGGAATAGAACAGCTCGAACATCGCGCGGTCGCGCACCGCCAGCGGATCGTCGCCGGGCATGGCCAGCAGCGCGGCCGTCTGGTCAATGCCCAGCGCCTTGGGCAGCGCGCGCGGGCGCTTCGGCGCGCGCAAGCCAACGCAGGGATCGGCGGCCAGTTGCCCCCGTCGCGCCAGCCAGCGATAGTAAGCACGCCAGGCCGACAGGGTGCGCGCCAGGGATCGTGCCGCCAGACCCTGACCATGCAGGCGCATCGCCTGGCGGCGCAGTTCGTGGGATTGCAGTTCGGCCAGGGACCGACCGCCGGCGCCGGCCGCGAGCAGCGCCAGGTCGCGCCGATAGGCGGTCAGCGTGTGCGGGCTGGCGCGCCGCTGGTGGGCCAGTTCGGCGAGAAATTGCTCGACACCTGTGTCGATTGTGGCGGCACTTGTGTCGGTTGTGGCAGCACCAGTGTCGGTTGCCACATCGTTCAGCTCAAGGTGCGATCGAGCGCCGCGGCCGCCACCTCGCCGATGCGCTCCAGATAGAGCGTGCCCATCTCGGGGTAAAAGCGCTGCGGCTCCTCGCTCCCCAGCGCCAGCAGACCAAAGGTGTCAGCGCCGCGCCGCAAGGTGACGAGCGCCAGCGAGCGCACATGACTGCCACGCTCGCCAAACCAGCCGAGCACATCCGGGCCGCTCCCGGCACCACAATAGGGACGTTTCAGCGCTGCGGCGAATGCGTGGGCCTCCGCGCTCATCGGCGTGAACTCGGGCGCCGCCGCGTCGCCGGCCACTTCCCACAGGCGCACCGCCACATGCGGCACGGCGAAGTCGCCGCCGAGGTGGGCGTAGAGCACGCGCAAGACGCCGCTGACGTCCGTCGCGCCCGCCAGCGCCACGTCGAGACGGTGCGCCTTGCCGGACAGGACATCGTTTTCCTCGCCGAAGCGAATCAGCTCGGCCAGCTTGTTCTCGAGGCGCTTGATCTGTTCGCGCAGCGTGACGATCTGCCGTTCGGTGATCGACACGGCGCGCCCGCCATGCGGGTCGGGCAAGGTGATCTGCGCGAGCACATCGGCATATTGGGTGAAGAATTCCGGGTGGTCCTTCAGGTACTGGGCGACATCCTTGGCTGCGAGATTCATGCGGGCTCCCTGATATTGGGTATTTCGATTTCACCGGTAAACACAGTCACCGCCGGGCCGGTCATCAGCACGGGCTGGCCCGTGCCGCCCCAGGCGATGGTGAGCTCGCCGCCGCGCGTTGCGACCTGCACCGGCGAATCGAGCAGTCCCCGGCGGATGCCCACCGCGACCGCGGCGCAGGCGCCCGTGCCGCAGGCCAGCGTCTCGCCCGCCCCGCGTTCATAGACGCGCAGCCGGATGGCGTGGCGATCGACAATTTCCATGAAGCCGGCATTGACCCGCTTGGGGAAATTCGGGTGCGCCTCGATCAGCGGGCCATCCTTCGCCACCGGCGCGCTATCAACATTGTCCACCACCTGCACGGCATGCGGATTGCCCATCGACACGGCGGTAATGGCGGCGCGCCTGCCGGCAAATTCGAGCGTCTGGATCAGGTCGTCAGATTCAGCGAGAAACGGAATGTCGGCCGGCGACCAGCGCGGCACGCCCATGTCGACGGTGACCTGGCCGTCGTCCTCAAGCTGCGGCACGATCAGGCCGGACAAGGTCTCGACGCAGATGCGGCGCTGGGTCGTCAGGCCCTGATCGTGGACAAAGCGCACAAAGCAGCGCGCGCCGTTGCCGCACTGCTCGACCTCGCCGCCGTCCGAGTTGAAGATGCGATAGCGGAAATCGGCCTCCGCGCGCTGCGGCGGCTCGACGACGAGCAACTGGTCGCAGCCGATACCGAAATGGCGGTCGGCCAGCCAGCGCGCCTGGGCAGGCGTGGGGACAAAATTCTGACCACGTGTACCCGTTGCATCGAGCACGACAAAGTCGTTGCCCAGGCCGTGCATTTTGGTGAAGTGAAGTTTCATGGCGTAAATACTACGCCGTCCCGGAAGCAGAGACTTTTGCAATTGAAGGGTCAATAAACCTTATTTTTACCGGGCGGGCGCGTCTTGAAGCGTTTGTGCAGCCAGAAATACTGCTCCGGCATCTTGAGTATCTCCGCCTCGATGAAGGCATTCATGCGGCACGTGTCGCCTTCGATGCCGGCGCCGGGATAGTCGGCCCACGGCGCGCCGATCTCGACGACATAGCCCGTGCTGGTCATGCGCGTGATCACCGGCAGCACCGTCGCCCCGGCCATGCGCGCCAGGCGCGACAGGCCGGTGATGGTGGCCGCCGGCACGCCGAAAAACGGCACGAAGATCGTGTCGCGCTCGCCATAATCCATGTCGGGCAGGTAGTAGAACGGCCGCCCCGCCTTCATCGCCTTGATGGCGCGGCGTGTGCCCTCCTGGCGAGAAAATAGCTCGGAACCGCCGAAGCGCAGCCGGCCGCGATACAGCGCGGCGTTGAACAACAGGTTTTTCTGGTTGGCGTAAATGCTGACCATGTCGCGCTCCAGCGCCAGCCGCGTCCAGCCCATGTCGAGCCCGACAAAGTGCGGCACCAGCAGGATCACCGGTTTGTCCTGCAACGCGGCCAGCCGTTCCAGGCCTTCGATCTTCACCAGCCGCCGGATGCGCGCGGGACTGGCCCACCACAACAGCCCGCGTTCGATAAAGCTGCGCCCGAAGGCGGCAAAGTGCCGTCGCGCCAGCGCCGACTTTTCGGCTGCGGTCATTTGCGCGAAGCACAGGCCGAGATTGGTCAGCGTGACCTGGCGGCGCTGGTGGCCGAAGACGTAGAGCAGCCAGCCAAAGAGGCGGCCACAGGCCGCGAGAAGCGGCAGGGGCAGCCAGTGCAGCAACCACATGATAATTAATGCGAAACGAGTCACTCGGGTTTACCTTTATAACGGTTGTAACCCCACAGATATTGCTCGGGGCACATCAGCACCAGCCGTTCGATTTCAATGTTGATGCCGGCTGGCGTGGTGACATCGCCTTCAGGCGCGAACAGGCGCAGGTGATAGCCGGCACCGTAAGGCAGGCGCTCGCCGTAAGCGAAGATCACCGTGGCACCCGTTTGCGCCAGCCGCGCCGCCAGCGTCATGGTGTAAGCCGGACGGCCGAAGAAGGGCGCCCAGACACCCTCGCCCGCGCCGGGCGCCTGGTCGGGCAGGATGCCGACGGCCTCGCCGTTTTTCAGCGCCTTGAGCAGTTTGCGCACGCCGGAGAGATCGGCCGGCGCCAGCCTGACATTCACCCCGCGGCCGTTCTCGATGATCGGTGCGAGCCAGGCCTGCTTGGGACGCCGGTAGAGTGCGGTAATCGGCCCATGCGCAGCGTAATACTGCGCGGTAATCTCGAAACAGCCCAGATGCGGCGTGAGGAACAAAATGCCGCGCCCCGCCTGCCAGGCCGCTTCGACCAGTTCCCAGCCGCTCACCTGCACCACCCGCTCGACCACCTCGTCCTGCGGACGCAACCAGAGCTTGGGCAGTTCGAGCAGGTTCTTGCCCGCCGCGGCCACCGCCGCGTTGCGTGCCGACGCGCAGCCCGCCTGCGCGGTGTTCGCGCGCAGATGACGTCGATAGGCCGGCGACAACAGATAGGCCAACCACCCGGCGAGGGCGCCGAGGTTGTGGAGCACCGCCAAGGGCAAGCAGGAGAGTAGGCGAAACAGAAAAGCCATTAATAGCGCGTGGTTTGACGACCGCAAAAAAAGCGCTATTATCCGCGACCTCCGCCGAGTTAATCAGGACAACTTGCAGGGCGGCATACAAATTCTGCTAAAGCGTCGCCTGCTCCGATCCCCGAGCTGGTCTGACGACCAAACAGCGGGGAACACGCCAAGGAGCAAGCATGTCGAATCAATATCTTTTCACCTCGGAATCCGTTTCCGAAGGCCACCCCGACAAGGTTGCCGACCAGATCTCGGACGCCATTCTCGACGCCATTCTGGCGCAGGACAAGCACTCGCGCGTCGCCGCCGAGACGCTGTGCAACACCGGCCTGGTCGTGCTGGCCGGCGAGATCACCACCAGCGCCAACGTCGATTACCAGCAGGTGGCGCGCGCGACCATCAAGCGCATCGGCTACGACAACACCGAGTACGGCATCGACTACAAGGGTTGCGCGGTGCTGGTCGCCTACGACAAGCAGAGCCCGGACATCGCCCAGGGCGTGAACAAGGCCTACGACGACAACCTCGACCAGGGCGCCGGCGACCAGGGCCTGATGTTCGGCTACGCCTGCGACGAAACGCCGAGCCTGATGCCGCTGCCGATCTGGCTCTCCCACCGTCTGATGGAACGCCAGGCCATGCTGCGCAAGGATGGCCGCCTGCCCTGGCTGCGTCCCGACGCCAAGAGCCAGGTGACGGTGCGCTATGAGAATGGCCGGCCGGAGCGCATCGACACCGTGGTGGTCTCGACCCAGCACGCCCCGGAAATGTCGCTGGAAGACATCCGCGCGGCGGTGATCGAGGAAATCATCAAGCCGATCCTGCCCAAGGAACTGATCAAGGGCGAGATCAAGTATCTGGTGAACCCGACCGGCCGCTTCGTCGTCGGCGGCCCGCAAGGGGATTGCGGCCTGACCGGGCGCAAGATCATCGTCGACACCTACGGCGGCGCCTGCCCCCACGGCGGCGGCGCCTTCTCCGGCAAGGATCCGTCCAAGGTCGACCGCTCGGCCGCCTATGCCGGGCGCTATGTCGCCAAGAACATCGTCGCCGCGGGTCTCGCCAGCAAGTGCCTGATCCAGGTTTCCTACGCCATCGGCGTCGCCCACCCGACCTCGGTGTGGGTCACGACCTTCGGCACCGGCAAGGTCTCCGACGAGACCATCGCCGAGTTGGTGAAGAAGCATTTTGACTTGCGACCCAAAAGCATCGTCAACATGCTCGACCTGCTGCGGCCGATCTACCAGAAGACCGCCGCCTACGGCCACTTCGGCCGCGACGAGCCGGAATTCACCTGGGAAGCCACCGACAAGGCGCGGCTCTTGAGGAGCGACGCCGGGCTGTAAAATTCACTCCCTCCGCCCCGAGGAGCGCTGCAGCGGCCCAATGATGTTTGGGCGGCCAGGCTCGGGGTGGCGGTTCATGTAGCAACGGCGCTCGCATTTTTTGGAGAACACCATGACCGACTATGCCGATTGTGTAGTGGCCGACATGAACCTGGCCGACTGGGGCCGCAAGGAAATCCGCATCGCCGAGACCGA
>JAUSBB010000146.1 GCA_030652245.1 Rhodocyclaceae bacterium
TGCGGCAGGGTCCGCTACCGCGCAATCCGAACGGGAAGATTGATCGCAAGACCTTGAGCACGCCATCCACCGGCTCTCCACCACGCCATGGCTGAAGCCGGTGGGTTCAGGGTAGGGGCGGTTAGCACACGGCCTAACTACCTCTTCCTCGGCTGGCTGGCTTACATCGTTTTCGTCATCTACGGCAGTTTGGTGCCGTTGGATTTCCAGCCGTTGCCGTTCGACCAGGCCATGGCGAGATTCAAGCAGATCCCCATGCTGCAGCTTGGTGTTGAGAGTCGTGCAGACTGGGTGGCGAATGGTGCGCTTTACGTGCCGGTCGGCTTTTTGACCGTCGCCCTGTTCGGCAGTTGGGTTAGGCCGTTATTACGATTGCCGCTGCTTATCGGCGTGGCGCTGTTCAGCTTCGGGCTGGCGGTGAGCGTGGAATTTGCGCAAGTGTTCTTCCCCCCCCGGACGGTTTCCCTCAATGACATCATCGCCGAATGGATCGGCAGCGTACTTGGCATCGTGCTTGCCATGTACTGGACCGACTGGTTCCACCGGTTACTGGTAACGCTGTCGGGAAAGGTTGACCAAGCCATCGTCCATGGCTTGCAGGCCTATGTCGTCGCTTACCTGGCATTCAGTTTCTTTCCCTACGATTTCCTGCTATCCGCGACCGAACTGACGGATAAATTCGGGTCCGATGCCTGGGGTGTGCTCCTCGCTGGGCAAGGTCAGGATCGCGGCATGATCGCGCTTGCCGCAAAACTATGGGCTGAAGTGCTGGCTGTCATACCGTTCGGGCTCATGCTGGGCCGCTCGAACGCAGCGCGACGGATGCCGATCACGCGTCATGCCTGGCTGCTGGGCGGATTACTTGGGTTACTTATCGAAGCTGTTCAGTTCTTCATTTTTTCCGGTATTACGCAAGGCGCCTCGTTGCTGACACGCCTGGCCGGTGTGTATTTCGGCGCAGTACTCTGGCGTGAGCGCCAACAGCTGCGCGGCTGGCGGCTGGCGGCCGCCAGGGCACCAATATTTCCACTTCTCGTATTGCTTTACCTGCTGGCGCTGGTGGCGGTTAACGGTTGGTTTGACCATGCCTGGCGGGGACTGGATGCGGCCAGGCATGTCTTGGCCTCGACGCGCTTTCTGCCCTTTTATTACCATTACTACACGACCGAGCAGGCGGCCCTGATCAGTTTTGCTTCCGTCATGCTGATGTACGCTCCCCTAGGGGTGCTGGCCTGGCTGCGCGGGTGGACGCCAATGGGCGTGCTCTGGCTGGCAGCCGTTGCGGCGATTTGCGTCGAAGCGAGCAAATTGTTCCTGGCCGGAATGAGTTCGGACCCAACCAACGTGCTGATTGCCGCAGGCGCTGCATGGATGGCAGTTCATTTGCTGGAACGGCTCCAGCGGCAACACGATCCTGCATCGCCCAAGCGCATTGGGTCGGCGGTGCACGACAGCGTCAATACCGATTCATCATCAGTGCGGTCAGGGTGGGCCGTGTTTGCCGTTTTGGGGTTGTCGAGTTGGGTCGCGTTCGACTTTCCGGTCTGGTCGGCGGCGCTGGCTTTTGCCCTGCTCTGCTATGGACTACTGCTATGGTTCAAACCTGATCTGCTCTGGGTTGCGGTTCCTGCGGCATTGCCACTGCTCGATCTGGCGCCATGGAGTGGGCGCTTCTATCTCGACGAGTTCGATTTCCTGATTCTCATCAGCCTGGTCGTCGGCTACGCCCGCACTTCCGCTATGCCGCAGGGGTATCGTAGAAACGATTGGTCACTGTTGTTTGGTGCGCTGCTGGCGCTGACTGTCGTTGTGGGCGTCATACGTGGCCTACTGCCGGTGCAGATGCTGGATGCCAATACTTTTACCAACTACTACAGCCCATTCAATTCATTACGGGTGGCGAAGGGAGCGTTATGGGCCCTGCTGCTGTTTGCATTGATACCGCGCTTCACGGCGAGCGGGCGCAACATCCGGAACTTGTTCGCAGCGGGCATGGTGATCGGACTGGCCGGCACCATCGCCATCGTTATCTGGGAGCGCATGGCCTTCCCGGGTTTGTTGAATTTTGCCGACGTCTATCGCGTAACGGGTCCGTTCTCCCAGATGCATACGGGTGGGGCTGACCTCGAGGTTTTTCTGGCCGCGGCAATACCCTTCGCCATAGTAATGCTGGTCAGCGCACGTTCGTTTGCGCTGCGCATCGGTGCCGGCATCGTCATCCTCGGGGCGACTTATGCGCTGATGGTGACATTCTCGCGCGCCGGCTACGCGGGCTTTGCCGTGGCGGCAGGGGTTGCCATCTTGTTCGCGACGAAGGCGAAATGGTTCGCGGGTTCGCGGCTGTGGCGCTGGATCGCGCCGGGGGTGGCTGTTGCGGCCGCTCTGGCCATCGCGGTGCCGATCTACACCGGTTCCTTTGCGCAGGAGCGACTGTCCCGATCAGGTGCGGACTTGACGACCCGCATGGCGCACTGGCGGGATACCTTGGCGATGCGCGATGCCGGGCTGATGACGGAACTGTTCGGCATGGGCCTCGGCCGCTTCCCTGAAACGCATTACTGGCGCAGCGCCGAACCCAAGGCGGGGGGCTATCGGCTGGAACGGGAAGGCGACAACACTTATCTGCGACTCGGCGCCGGCTATCCGCTCTATGTCGAGCAGATCGTCGCGACCGAGCCGCAGCGCGAATACACGCTGCAGTTATCGATGCGCAGTTCGCGGCCCGATGCGGCGGTAACGTTTTCCCTGTGCGAGAAGTGGCTGCTGACTTCAGGGCAGTGCGTGTTCCAGACCGTTGGCGTTGCTGGCGCAGGACAGGAATGGCAGCAGCACGAATTCAGGCTGGCCAGCGGTGATGTCGGTGTCGGCAAAGGGGTTGTGCGTCCGCCGGTCAAACTGTCCTTCTACAACGCTTCGGCTGTCAGCGTCGATATCGACAACGTGCAACTGGTCGGCCCGGATGACGCACCACTGCTCAGCAACGGCGATTTGCAGCGCGGCATGGACCGCTGGTTCTTCAGCGTCGATCAGGACTTGCCTTGGCACGTCTGGAGCATGCCGGTGGCGGTGCTGTTCGATCTGGGTTGGTTCGGCTTGCTAGTGCTCGGCGCGGTGTTGCTGTTTGCGCTCATGCGCCTCGCCCAAGCCTCCTGGAAGGGCGATGCCACTGCTACGGCATCACTGGCTGCGCTAGCGGGGATTCTCGTGATCGCGAGCGTCGATACGGTGATCGACGCGCCGCGGTTTCTGCTCTTGCTTCTTTTGTTTCTATTCGTAATGGTTAACGCTAGGGTGAGCAACGATAATTTGTATTTGTAATTGTTGCCCCAATCACATTTGAGCTGCCACAAAAATCATATGTATTGCTTGAATTATTTTTATAAACAGTAAATGTATAACTTCCACCAGACCCGTAGTTATAAGTTACTTCTTGTCCATTGGTAGAAACACTCCACGTGCCCACTTGTGAAGTTGGGTCAGTCGCATGCCCAGGCCCACGTTTGTAGTCCCACAATTGACCACCGGGACAATGTGACTCTTGCCATTGGTTAGGAACATAAACTACCTTACCAGCAAGGACGGTGCTTAAGCTAGCCACTTTAGTGTAGTTGGGCGGATTGTTTGTGCATTGGGCATATGCATTTCCCAATCCCAAGAGTAAAGCAAAGCCGATGGCGGATAGCGTTTTCATGATCGTTGCTCCTTCTAAATTCGAACGTTAGCATCAAGCAAATCCTGTACCATTTCCATAATAGCCCAATCAGTCAGCAAGATAGAAAAGTCTGTGGTCGGTTTCGATTCGCTCATGTAAATTTTTCCGACATATCCAATGCCATGACTGCGATTACAAAATCTTCCCAACCAAAGCATGTGCCAATGGATCAGTTCTCCAGTGAGCACGGGGACTTGACCATTGGCAACCTGCCGTTAAAGAAATTGGCGGCACGGGTCGGACGTACGCCCTTCTACGCTTACGACCGTGGCTTGCTGTCGACGCGGGTGGCCGAATTGCGCGCTGTCCTGCCGGCTGTGGTCAAGCTGCACTATGCGATGAAGGCCAACCCGCTGCCGGCGCTGGTTTGCCACATGGCCGGCCTGGTCGATGGTATCGATGTCGCCTCGAGCGGTGAGTTGAAGGTTGCGCTGGATGCCGGCGCCGATCCGCATGACATCAGTTTCGCCGGGCCGGGCAAAAGCGTTGGGGAACTGCGGCAGGCCGTGGCAGCGGGAATTCTGGTCAATCTCGAGTCCTTCCGCGAAATTGATGAATTGGCAGCCATCTCGCAGGAACTCGGGCTATCGGCGCGAGTGGCGGTGCGCGTGAATCCGGACTTCGAGCTCAAGTCGTCCGGCATGACGATGGGCGGCGGACCGAAGCAGTTCGGCATCGATGCCGAACAGGTGCCGGCGGCGCTGGCCGAGATCGGTCACCATGGCTTGGCTTTCGAGGGATTCCATCTCTTTGCCGGTTCGCAGAATCTCAAGGCGGAAGCGATTGTCGAGGCGCAGTGCAAGTCCTACGAACTGGCGCTGCGGTTGGCCGAACATGCCCCGGCGCCACTGCGTTTCCTGAATCTGGGCGGCGGTTTCGGCATTCCCTATTTTCCTGGCGAGCAGCGGCTGGATCTGGCGCCCATCGGCGCCAATCTTGCGGCGCTGGCAGAGCGGGCAAGCACGGAAATGCCTGCGGCAGAATTGGTGATCGAACTGGGGCGTTATCTGGTCGGCGAGGCAGGCATTTACGTGACCCGCGTCGTCGACCGCAAGGTCTCGCGCGGGCAGGTATTCCTGGTGGTGGATGGCGGCTTGAATCATCATCTTTCTGCATCCGGCAACTTCGGCCAGGTGATCCGCAAGAATTATCCTGTTGCCATCGGCAATCGCATGGGCGCCACGGAAAAGGAGACTGCCTCGGTGGTCGGACCCCTGTGCACCCCCTTGGACCTGCTGGCGGACCGCATGGAACTGGCGCGGGCCGAGCCCGGTGACCTGGTGGTGATTTTCCAGTCCGGGGCCTACGGCGCCAGCGCCAGCCCGCAGGGTTTTCTCGGCCACCCGGCCGTGGTGGAAGTGCTTGTATAGATAGGGAGGATAAATGAATAGTTTGCTTTGGTTGGGCCGGATTGCTGGCGCTGGCGGCGCCTTGCTCTGCCTTGCTAGCGTCGTGTTTCGTTTGCGTGGCGAGTACTGGATCAGCGGGTTTCAGATCGGCACCTTGTTGCAGGCCGGAGTTGCGGCGATGGTTTTTGGGTGTTTCTGCCTCCTCGCATTGCTTACGCAACGCAGCTGAATCACCCCCCCGGCACCTTGTCCGGCTGCAACGTCTGGCGCGCACCTGGCAGCGTGGGGGTGGTATTCAGTGGTCGGGTGGCGGCGGGGTGCACGTACTCGCGCGTCGGCGTGAGGTCCATGCCATTATTGGCGACACCGGGATACTGATAGGTTCGGTGTAATGGACTCTCCCGCCTGATCCGGTAATCATGCCGGTCGGCCAGGACAAAGCTTGCGACATCGACGCTGGGATTGTTGATGAATTCGCCATCGATGCCGGTATTGAGTGGCCGCTTGCCCAGCAGCAGATTGTTGTAGGCTTTGACGGACAGGGTGCCGGGCCAGACGGCGAGAAAACTGCCGCCCTCCGGCCGGTCGTTGATCAGCGTGTTGTTGATCAAGTAAAGTTCGTTCTTCGGCCACTTGTAGCCCTCCGCTCCGTAGGAAATGATATTGGGATTTTCGGTGGTGGCGCTTTGCTGGATGATGTTGCCGATCACATAGGCGATCCCGCCGTTGGGAAACTCCAGCTCGTAGCTGGCGCGGCCACCATTCTCGTCGGTCAGGCGGTTGTAAAGAATGTGGTTTTCGGCGGCGCGGCTTTTGAGCAAATGGCCGATCGTGGCATGGTGAAAATAGCTGCCGGTGACGCGCAGCTTCTTGATTGCGCCGACGTAGAGGTTGTGATTGTGGCCGTCGCTCCGGCCATTGTGGGCGAATTCGCTGTCCTCGATGTCGAGCTCGGCGTCGCCCGCTCCGGTGAGTATGCCCATCTCGTTGTCGAGGAAGCGGCAGTTGCGAATCACCAGGCGACCCTTTTCGAAGCGGATGCCCGCGCCGTTTCTGCCGGGCACGCGGGCGCCAGTGAATTCGATGTTCTCGATGGTGATGTCGCCACCGCGAATGACCCAGATGGCTTTTTTCTCGGCGCTGGCGCCGGCGGCAATCAGGCGCACGCGCCCGCCGACCCCGCGGATGACGAGTTCGCTCTGCTTCCAGACCGCGACATCGCCTACATAGTCACCGGCCTCGATTTCAATGGTGTCGCCGTCCTGCGCCAGCGCGGCTGCCGCCGCGATGCTGCGCGTGGCCTGCTGCGGGCCGACCCGCAGGATGCGTGTTGGCCCGCTGGCCGGGGGGCTGGCCGTGCTCGCCGTATCGGCAGCCGGCGTGACGATCAGTTTGCCGCTGGCATCGCGACGAATTTCACCGAGATAGGGCGCGGTCGATGGCAAGGCATCGGCGGCGGCGGCCAGCGGGAAAAAGTTGAGGGCAGGCACGGCGAGCAGGGCGCAAAGCACTCCGGCGGTTGCCAAACCACCGATCGTTCGGGGAGCCGTTTTAACGCTAACGATTAGAGCTTTCATCAAGCATTCCTCCCGGATGACAGCGGATGAGCATAATACGACTCTTGCCACGCCGCCACTCGAACCCTCCTGCCCATGGACCTGGCCTTTCTTCTGAAAAAGCTGTTGTCGGTCATCCTGCTACCGCCGCTGCTGCCCTTGCTCTGGATCGGCGCGGGGCTGCTGCTGTTGCACCGGCGGCCGCGACTGGGGCGGGCGCTGGCCTGGAGCGGGCTGTTGCTGGCCCTGCTGCTGACCACGCCGGCTGGCGTGAAACTACTGACCCAGCCGCTGGAGAGCTTCCCGGCACTCCAGGCGCAAGAGCTCGCCACCGGTCAGGCGATTGTCATTCTCGGCGGCGGCCAGCGGCGCTATCTGGCCGAATATGACGGGGCCGTGCCAAACCACCTGACCCTTGAACGGCTGCGCTACGGCGCGCGACTGGCGCGTCAAAGCAGTTTGCCGGTGCTGGTGAGCGGCGGCATTGTCCGTGACGGCGAAACCGCCGAGGCGTTGCTCATGGCCGCGAGCCTGCACAGCGACTTTGGCGTCAAAGCGCGCTGGGTCGAGGTTGAATCAAGGGATACGCAGGAGAACGCGCGCTATTCCGCGCGGCTTCTCGAAGCCGCCGGCATCCGCCGCATCGTGCTGGTCACCCATGCGGCGCACATGCGTCGGGCGCTTAACGAATTCACGGCGCAGGGAATCGAAGTCATTCCGGCGCCGACGGCCGCTTTATCCATCGATGCCGAACTCGATTGGTCAGCGGACCTGGTCCCCGGCGCAACCGCCACCTTCGCCGGATGGTATGCCCTGCATGAATGGCTTGGGCTGGCGGCGCAGGCGCTGCGCCTCCGGTTGAAAATTACTTCTTGATTTCGCCGCGGCTCTTGACGATCAGGCCATCGACGATCTGCAGCTTTTCGCCAAAGGATTTGATGTTGATCGGCTTGTATTTGCCGCCGACGATGATTATCGGCACGCCGTCGACGCCGTAGCTGCGGGTCAATTCCGCGGCGCGTTTGACTGCCGTTTCGACCGCGAACGACTTGTAGGTATCGATGAATTTCTGGCGGTCGACGCCTTGCCGGGCGATCCAGTCGAACAGCACGGACTCCTGGTTCAGGTTGATGCGTTCCTTGAGCACGGCGTTGAACACGGCGTCATTCAGCCGCTCGACGAGTCCCATGGCTTCCAGGGTGTAATAAATGCGCGCACCGGGCACTGATTTGTCATTGAAGATGACCGGCACCTTCTTGAAATTCACGTCGGCGGGCAGGGTTTTTACCCAGGATTTCAGCAGGGGTTCGAAGTCGCCGCAATGCGGGCAGCCATACGAAAAGAATTCGACGGCCTCGACCTTGCCGTTTTTCTCGGTCGGCTGCGGTGCCGGCAGGCGGGCGAATTGCTTGCCCTCGACCAGCTCGGCGGCGAGCGCGGGGGTGGAGGCCAGCAGGCTTAGGGATAAAAGCATCAGCAGGGTATTCAGGAATTTCATGGGTGTCCTCTCGCGTTAGTCCTTCACCCGAACCACCGTGGCCGGGATGCCGTTTTGAGACAACTGATTGCGCGCGCGGTTCATTTCATCCGGATTCGCATAGGGACCGGTGCGCACGCGGTGCATCACGCCCTTGTCCGGAACATCGACTTCGAGGATGTTGGCCTCGAAACCCAGCATGGCGATGCGCGCCTTGAGATTTTCGGCGTCGGCGGCTTTCTGGAAAGCGCCGACCTGCAGGAACAGTCCCTGGCTGGCGGCCGCTGCGGCAGCGGGTGGCGGCGGGCGGGGCGGCTCGGGAGCGGGGCCACCCGGGGTGGCGGATTTTTTGCCTTCCAGAATCTCGTAAAAATCGAACTTGCGTTCCACGGGCTTGTCGCCCGGCTTGCCCGGCAGGGCTGTTGGCGCCTGGGCTCCGGCGGCGCCGGCGGCATTTTCCTTCGCCTCCGGCTTGCCGTACCGGTCGCCCGCGCGATCGACAAACGGCAGCGGCGCCTTGTTCAGATACCAGACCACGCCAAAGGAAATCAGCACGCCGACGAGCAGCCCGAGGGCCAGCCCGAGCAGCGTGCCGCCGTGCATGTTGCCGCGCCTGTCGCCGTCCCGCCAGCGCCGACTTTTGTTTAACGTTTTCATTGGCATCACATCGCGTCGGGGGCGGAAACCCCGAGGAGGCGCAGGCCGTTGCGAATGACCTGGCGCACCGCCACGGCCAGGGCGAGACGCGCCTGCTTTTGCGCCGCATCATCCACCAACAGGCGCTCGGCGTTGTACCAGGCATGGAATTCCGCCGCCAGTTCGCGCAGCCAGAAGGCCACGGCATGCGGCGCGAAGTCGTGCGCGGCGGCGTCGATCAGTTCGGGGAATGCCGCCAGTTTGGCGGCCAGGGCGAGTTCGCGTTCGCTGGCGAGCGGCGCGAGATCGGCCGTGGTCAGCGCGCGGCTGTCGCCGCCCCATTGCGCCAGCACCGAGCAGACGCGGGCGTGGGCGTACTGGACGTAATAGACAGGGTTGTCGTTCGACTGGCTCTTCGCCAGGTCGAGGTCGAAGTCGAGCGACTGATCCTGCTTGCGGAGCAGATAGAAAAAGCGACAGGCGTCGTTGCCGACCTCCTCGCGCAACTCACGCAGGGTGACGTAGGAACCGGCGCGGGTCGACATCGAGATCTTGGCGCTGCCGCGAAACAGGCTGACAAACTGCACCAGGGCGACGTCGAGCGCGGCGTCGTTCAGTTCCAGCGCCTTGAGCGCACCCCTGACGCGCGGGATGTAGCCATGATGGTCGGCGCCCCAAATGTCGATGATGCGCGTGAAGCCGCGCTCGAACTTGTTGCAGTGATAGGCGTTGTCGGAAGCGAAGTAGGTGTAGAGGCCGTTTTCGCGCTGCACGACACGATCCTTCTCGTCGCCGAAATGGGTGGAACGGAACCACTTGGCGCCGTCCTGGAGATAGATGTGGCCGCGTTTCTCCAGTTCGGCGACCGCCTGCGCCACCATGCCTGTGTCGTAGAGCGAGCGTTCCGAGAACCAGCAGTCGAAATGCACGCCATAGCCTTCGAGATCTTCGCGACAATCGGCCAGTTGCTCGGCGAGCACATGCTGGTGGATGTAATGCCACTCCTCGCCCAGCAGGTCCTTCGCGGCGGCGATCAGGCCATCGAGATGCACTTCCGCATCGGGCTCGGGCGGCGGCACGCAGGCCAGCAGGGCGGCGGCCGGGTGCACATAGCGGTCGGCGTGGGCGGTGCGGATCTGCACGGCCATGTCGCGCACATAGTCGCCCTGGTAGGCGTTGGGCGGAAAAGCCACGCGCTCGCCAAACAGTTCCAGATAGCGCAGCCAGGCCGACACCGCCAGGATGTCCATCTGCCGGCCGGCGTCATTGACATAGTATTCGCGGCAGACGGCGTGGCCGGCAAACGCCAGCAGGTTCGCCAGGCTCGCGCCGTAGGCGGCGCCCCGGCCGTGGCCGACATGCAGCGGGCCGGTCGGGTTGGCCGAGACGAACTCGACCTGCAATTTGCCCGGTTTTTTTGCGCCGCGCCCGAAGTCGTCGCCCTGCGCCAGCACGGCGGCCACCACCGCCGTCTTGGCGGCGGGCGCCACGGTCAGATTGATGAAGCCGGCGCCGGCGATTTCAGCTTTGATGAGCCAGACCGATTTGGGCAATTCATGCACCAGCCGCTCGGCGATCTTGCGCGGATTTTCCTTCAGCGGCCGCGCCAGTTGCAGCGCCAGATTGCTGGCAAAGTCGCCGTGGCTGGCGTCCTTCGGCCGTTCGAGATGAATCTCGGCAGTCGTGCCGGGCGCCACGCTGGCCAGCGCGCTGCGCAGCAGTTCGGCGAGATGGGTTTTGATGTCGATGGGTTGGGAGGACATGGAAGAGGATTATAGCGCCCATCAAAGTCGGCGCCGGGCCGCCCCAAGCCGACGTCAGCCCCCCCTGTGGGGGGCAGCGAGTTGGGGTTACGAGCGCGGGGGGGCCATAAAGTCGGTGCCAGGCCGTCCCAACACGGGCGCTAGCGCTACCTGTCGTGCTGCCGATAAACCAGGGTGGCCAGCCGCAGCATGTCGTCACGCCCCGTGCTGCCGGAAAGTGCGTAGCCGAAGCGGCCATCGACCCAGTAAAAGACATCGATGCCGTCCTCGCGGGCGTAGCGGAAACCCGTGTCGTTTGCCGCCGGCGCGTCAGGCTGCACATAGAGCGTCAGGCGGTCGCGGGCGGCATTTTCGTACATGAACTGGGCAACGCCCTTTTTGCTGTCGCCCGGCAACAGCCGGCCGCCCATCAGTTTGTAACCGGCGGCATCGAGCTGCGGCGGCTTGAGTTCGCTGCCCAGCCGCTTCGAGAGCCAGGCCACCAGATGCGCTTCCTGATCGGCGCCGACCTCCACCGGGTGGCGCGCCTCGGGCACGAAAACCGCGTGGGCGATCGCGGCCTGACGCGGCAGGCTGCTCGTCGCGACGGACGGTTGTTGCAGTTCCTGCCCGGTTTCCCCGCGCAGGAAAAACCCCGTGACGCCGCCCAGCATCAGCCAGGCGACGGCGGCCGCCTTGCGCGCATCGAACCAGTGATCCGCGGCGGGCGGGGGCAACAGGCGCGCCGGCACCGGTTCGTCCAGCACCGCGTCGAACTGCCGGTGCAGCGCCGCCGCCTGCGCCCGCCAGGCCTCGACCTGCGCGCGCTGCTCGGGATGCACCGCCAGCCAGGCCTCGACCTGCGTCTGCCGCTCGGGCGCGAGCTGGCCATCGGCATGGGCGTGGAGATCGTCTTCGGAAATCGGCGTGTTCATTTCTTCACTACTTTCAATACCGGCACGGCCGCGCCGGCGAGGATTTCCCGCAAGCGGGCGCGGGCGCGGGCCAGGCGGGACATGACCGTGCCCGGCGGAATGGCCAGGGCGCGCGCGACCTCGGCGTAGGACAGTTCTTCCAGCCCCACCAGCAGCAGCACCTCGCGTTGTTCGAGCGGCAGCAGCGCCAGCGACCGCTCCAGGTCGCGCAGGGCCAGCGCATCGTTTTGCTCGGCGCGTTGCACCGGCGGGGGCAGATCATCCGCGTCGCAGAACACCACCTGGTGACTTCGCCGGTGAGCATCGACATGCAAATTGTGCATGATGGAAAACAGCCAGGGGCGCAGTTCGCGCTCGCGCTGCCAGAAGCGCCATTTTTCCAGCGCCCGCGTCAGCGTGTCCTGCACCAGATCGTCCGCGGCATCGACGCGCCCCGTCAGCGCTCGCGCATAGCGGCGCAGACGGGGAATCTCGGCAACAATGGCGTCGCGGCCGCTCACGGCTGACCGTCAGGGCTTGGCGGTGCGCCAGACCTTGTTGACGCCGTCGCCGGTCGCGTCGCCCGGCTTCTGGTCCTTGATCCAGAAGTAGAGCGGCTTGCCCTTGAACGCCCACTGCTTCTTGCCGTCGTCGCGCACAACGATGGCATAGTCGCCGGAGGCGGCGTCGCCATCCATGGCGAACAATGGCGGCCAGTTGGCGGCGCAGGGGCCGTTGCAGACGCTCTTGCCGCTGTTGGCAACGTCATTGTCAAACGTGTAGAGCGTCATGCCGTTGGCTCCGGTCAGCACGCCGCCGCTGGCCACCGCCACGGCGGCAGGGCGGGCGGCGTAGGAAGAACAGGCGGCCAGCGTGGCCAGGGCCGCAACGATGATGAGGCTACGCGCAATTTGCTGGGTTCTCATGATTTATCTCCGTGTGATGTTGGGGGGTGCTGCAACCGATATACGGATGCAGCACCCGGTTTATTCCCGGCCGGAGAAATTTATTTTCACGGACGTGCGCCCCTATGCGCGGATCAGGTGGTCGAAGGCGGACAGGCTGGCCTTCGCGCCTTCGCCCATGGCGATGATGATCTGCTTGTAGGGCGTCGTGGTGCAATCGCCCGCCGCATAGATGCCGTGCACGGACGTCTGCCCGCGCGCGTCGACCTCGATCTCGCCATGCTTCGACAGATTGAGCGTGCCCTTCAGCCAGTCGGTATTCGGCAACAGGCCGATCTGCACGAAGATGCCTTCGAGCTCGATTTGCTGGCTGGCGTTCGTCACGCGGTCGGTATACACCAGGCCCGTCACCTTGTTGCCATCGCCGACGACTTCGGTGGTGAGCGCGCTCTTGATGATGGTGACATTCGGCAGGCTGGCCAGCTTGTTTTGCAGCACCGCGTCGGCGCGCAACTTGCTGTCGAATTCGAGCAGCGTGACATGGGCAACGAGGCCGGCGAGGTCGATCGCCGCCTCGACGCCCGAGTTGCCGCCGCCGATCACCGCGACGCGCTTGCCCTTGAACAGCGGGCCGTCGCAGTGCGGGCAATAGGCCACGCCCTTGCCGCGATAGGCATTTTCGCCCGGCACGTTCATCTCGC
>JAUSBB010000076.1 GCA_030652245.1 Rhodocyclaceae bacterium
TTGTAGCGGGCCATGGATGTGCTTCCGAAGGGAACACCTCTATGACTCTTGATATCCCAGGTGGTTCACAGCAGAATGCGTCAATGAACGAACTTTTTCTACAGCCTCGTTAGCCCTCTGTATGACGAAGGATTTCAGCGATCTGGTAAAGCGAATCCGCACGGAGCGAGTCCTCACGGCGGAGGTTCCTGGCTTCGACCCCAAGAATGGGAACGAAGTCGCAAAATATCTTTTTCTTCTCGAAGCGCCTGGGCCGAAGGCCGTGCAAACCGGCCAGATCTCTTTTGACAACCCAGACCCATCTGCCAAAAACTTTCGAGAGCAGTTGGCGGTAGCTGGAATCGCCCGTGAAGAAATTGCGCTCTGGAATGTCGTGCCTTGGTATATAGGCAATGCCGCAGGCACGGCTATCCGAGCGGCAAACGGCAGTGACATTCGCGCCGGCCTTGAGTACTTGGCTCCGTTAGTCTCGGCCATGCCCAATCTGCGGTGCATTGTTCTCGTCGGCAGCGCTGCTAGGGAGGCTCATATGTTTTTGTCACGGGTAAGCACAGCCAGAATAGTGACCTGCCATCATCCTTCTGCGCGAGTTATAAACGCCAACCCGCGTTCTACCAAAGAGAACATCGAGGTATTCCGTTTTGTTAAGGCCACCACATGAACTGCCGAGGGCTAACCCGGCGCTCAACCTCGCTCCCTTCGGTCGCTGGACGCTGCGCGATAAAGCCGCGCAGCGCCGGTTAGCTCTACGTTGAGGCTGTAGAAAAACCCCATTTCAGCCGAATCGAGCTCGCAAAAATGGCGCGATTTTTCGCGCCATTTTTTATTTCATCCTCGCATCGATTCAGTCGCCGTACCGCCAGCGCCGACTTTCTCCTCAAACCGCCTCACCTGGAGCCCGCAGCGGCGGCTTTTCATCCCGTTTCACGCCTTACTGCGCATATCCGTGATGCGCCAGCTTCTCGATGTTGTGCACCATGCAGTAGAGCTTCCACTGCCCATCCACCTTCTTCTGCCCGCGCAGAGTGAACCGGTCCAGCCGCTTGTTGTGCCGCAGGTTGCCGAATACCGGCTCCACCGTCGCAAACCGGCCACCATAGAGTTGCCGCCCACGTTCCGAGTCGATGGCCCGCTTCATCCGCTCGCTGTAGCTCTCCAGTTCCGCATCGGCCTTGCCGCGAAAGAAGCTGACTTGCCGGGTCTTGGTCGTGTCCGGTGTGCGCAGGCATTTGTCGCGCTGCGCACAGGGCAGGCAGTCGCGTTGTGCGCCCTGGAACTTGACGGCGAGATGGCCGTTGTGAATGCAGTTCGCGCCGTTCTGGTAAAGCAGCTTCCCCGCTGGGCAGACGCAGGTGCCGGCGGCGGCATCGTAGTTGAAGTCGGCCGGGCGGTAGTGCTGGGTTGTGACGCCCTTCTTTGATTTGCTCTTGTCATGAAGCGGGTCGGGCTGCTGCTGGTAGCGCTCCTGGTCCTTGAAGCGTTCGTCGCGGCCGCGCATGCCATTGTCCGCAATGAGGGCGGCGACGCCCAGCGCGGCGAGCTGTTGCAGGTTGTCGGCGCTGTGGTAGCCGGCGTCGGCGGTGATCAGCGTGTAGTCGCGCAGCTGCGGCGCCAGGGCCTTGACCACGGGGATCAGCAGGGCCTGCTCGGAGCCGGTGCCATGGGCCTGAGCGGCGACGATGATCTGGTGGCGGTCATCGACGGCGGCAACGCCGCAGTAGCCCTGGATCACGCCCTTGCTGGTCGCCATCTTGGCGGACTCGTTGTCGGTGCGGTTGCTCTTGATCACCGCGCCCTTGGCGCCCGTGCGTTCTTTGGGATGGGCGGTGAGCCACTGACGTATCCGGGCGGCATCCGTCTTCAATCCTTCGATGCTGCGCGCTTCTTTCGCGGCCAGGTCGGGCTCGACCGGCAGGGTGTCGTTGGCCCGGTGACGGGCCAGCATGGCCGCGGCAGCGGCTTCGAGCTTGCCGGCCTGACGCTCGAAATCGGCGCGGGTGCCGCTCCGGGCCTTGGCGGCGTTGCTGGGGAGCTTGACACCGTCGATGGCGAACATCTCGCGGCCGATGAGCCCCTGGCGGTCGCACAGGTGCAACACCTGGCCGAACAGCGGCGCAATTTCGTCGCCCAGCGTGCTGACGAAGGCGGCCAGGGTGGTGAAGTGCGGCGCGCTGTCGCCGGACAGGGCGATGCAGATGACGTGCTCGCGACAGGCACGCTCGATGCCGCGGCTGCTGACAATGCCCTTCGAATAGGCGAAGAGCACTACCTTGAGCAGCATGGCCGGCGGATAAGCGCTGGCGCCAGTGAGATCGTTCTTGTAGCGGGCGTCAAAACTCGATAGATCGATCTGGTGATCGATCAGGTAGTTCAGGGCGTGCTCGAAGGTCCCGGGAAGAAGCTGCCGTTCCAGATCGACGGCAATGAAACGCGGGCTGGTGTCTATATGTTTGTAGCGGGCCATGGATGTGCTTCCGAAGGGAACACCTCTATGACTCTTGATATCCCAGGTGGTTCACAGCAGAATGCGTCAATGAACGAACTTTTTCTACAGCCTCGTTAGGCACGCCCCCCGCCACATCCCATGCGCATCGTCAGAATCTGCCGCCGTCTCGCCAGCGCCGACTTTCCACGGCAACCAGCACCTGTCCGTTTGGCCGTGGCGCGCTCGCCGGGCACCGCTGGCATTTTGGCGGCTCGCGTCCCGCCGCGTTTTGTGGCGGCAGTGCAGCCGCTTTTGTCAGTCCCGCGCGGGTCCGGCTTCTCGCGCGCTTGCGAGCACCAGCGCCTAATTAACGTTAGGCCTCACAAATCCACAGTGCCCTCACGGCCAACCAGGAACCCCATCAATGTCCACCGCCCTCGTGCTCATCGATCTCCAAAACGACTACTTTCCAGGTGGCGCAATGGAACTTGTGGATGCCGAATCCTCAGTTTCCAAGGCGGCGCTACTTCTGACTGGGTTTCGCCAGCGCGCGTTGCCCATCTTTCATGTACAGCACATTGCCAAGCGTCCCGGTGCAACGTTCTTCCTCCCCGGTACGACGGGTGCCGAGATTCATGCCTCCGTACGCCCATCGACTGGCGAACGCATCGTGACCAAGCACTTTCCAAACAGCTTTCGGGAGACTGCGTTGCTTGAAGCCCTGCGCGCCATTGACGCCTCAAAGCTTGTCATCGCAGGAATGATGACCCACATGTGTGTGGACACAACGGTACGCGCAGCCTCAGACTTGGGCTTTCAGTGTTCCCTGGCGCATGATGCCTGCGCTACGAGAGATCTTCAGTTTGCCGGACAGTCGGTCGACGCGAAGAGTGTTCAACTGGCCTATCTGGCCGGATTGAGCGGTTCGTTTGCCACCGTCAGAACAGCAGAAGAGTTGCTCGCGGAGCTCTAAGCGCTCAGTGAGGCCTAACCCTTCGCTCAAGCGGACACGCACCGGCAGTGAATCCCATGCGCATCGTCAGAATCTGCCGCCGTCCCGCCAGCGCCGACTTTCCACGGCAGGCCGCGCCTGGCGTTTTAGCCGTGGCGCGCTCGCCGGGCACCGTTGGCATTGCGGCGGTTCGTGTCCCGTCGCGCTTCGTAGCGGCAGTGCAGTCGCTCTTCTCAACGCCGCGCGGGTTCGGCTTCTCGCGCTCTTTTCCACACCAGCGCCTAACCCGGCGCCCCTGAGCTCTACGTTGGGCCTCTCTACTTGATCCCTATTGGAGGAATCTTCGTACATGAATAGCGCATACGTTGTCGGCCACATCACAGTGAAGAACCCTGAAATGTGGGCAGAGTATCGAAGCAAAGTCCCCGGAACATTGACCCCTTGGGGAGGCGAACTTGTCTTTCGTGGCAAACAAATAGCTGCCCTTGCTGGCGAAAACCCACACCCAGACATCGTCGTTATCCGTTTTCCAAGCGTCACCGCACTGAATAGTTGGTTTTCGTCGGTTGCGTATCAATCGCTAATTTCGCTTCGGCAGCAAGCAGCAGAAATGGTCTTGCTGTCGTATGAGGCATAGTTTTCTGCCTCCGTTGACCGTCGCATGCGGCACTGCTGCCTTTGCCGCCTCGGGTACCTGTTTGGCGCCGTGTCACCAACGCCGACTTTTTGTGCCGTCTGCGCTGAACGGCGACGCTCTCGCGCTGTCTCTTGCAGCTTCCGGCTCGCGTCTGCCGCTCGGTCGCCGTGGGGCGCGGTCTTCGTTGTCGGCGCCGTGCCGCGTGGGTGGCCTGGCTCGTCCGGCGGCTTGCCGCGGTGGTTCGTTGTCGAGAGGGGGCCGCTTGACTGGCGTACGTAATAGCGTACTATTTAGGCTTCTTTGAAGGAGCTCGAAATGAACACACTTACCGCCAGCGAAGCTCGCGCAAACCTGTACCGACTGATTGATCAAACAGTGGAGTCGCATGAGCCAATCATCATTTCCGGGAGACGCAGCAGTGCCGTGCTGCTCTCCGCGGAAGATTGGCGCGCAATTCAAGAAACCTTGTACCTACTGGCTGTACCTGGCATGCGCGAGTCCATCAAAGCTGGCATGGCCGAACCCCTCGCAAAAAGTTCGAAGGCGCTTAGGTGGTGAGTTGGGAGATTGTTTATGCCAAGCAAGCAATGAAGGATGCAAAAAAGCTTGCTGCAAGTGATCATAAACCAAAGGCACAAGAACTGCTAGCGGTTCTTGCCGGCGACCCATTTCAAAATCCACCGCCCTTCGAAAAGTTGGTCGGTGATCTTGCTGGCGCATACTCTCGCCGCATCAATATTCAGCACCGCGTCGTGTACGAGGTCTTTACCAAAGAGAAAACGGTTCGCGTCTTGCGTATGTGGACTCACTATGAGTGAGCAGATGATGTGCTTGGCTTTTTTGGACCATTGGCAGCGTTAGCTTTCGGCGCCGCTGACGCCTGCATTTTGCGCAGGAGAATCATGGCCAGCCGGCGACTTATTCGACGCCGAGCGAATGCAGATATTCGTCGTAGGTGCCGCGATAATCGACGATGCTGCCGTCCTGCTTGATTTCCAGGATGCGCGTCGCCAGCGACGACACGAACTCGCGGTCGTGCGAGACGAAGACCAGCGTGCCCGCGAACTTTTCCAGCGCGGTGTTGAGCGACTCGATCGATTCCATGTCGAGGTGGTTGGTCGGCTCGTCGAGCACCAGCACGTTGGAGTTCAGCAGCATCAGCTTGCCGAAGATCATGCGGCCCTGCTCGCCGCCGGATATCACGCGCACCGGCTTCTTCACGTCGTCGCCGCCGAACAGCAGGCGGCCGAGCGTCTGCCGCATCAGCGTCTCGACGTCGGCGCCATCGTAGCCGCCGGCGCGGACATAGCCGGTGATCCATTCGGTCAGCGTCTGGTCGGAGGCGAAGTCGGCGGCGTGGTCCTGGGCGTAGTAGCCGGGGCGGGCCTTCTCGGCCCATTTGAGCGTGCCGTGTTGCGCGGTCAGTTCGCCCATCAATAGCCGCAGCAGCGTGGTCTTGCCGACGCCGTTCTCGCCGATCACGGCGAGGCGGTCGCCGGCGTCGAGCGTCAGGGTGAGATTCCTGATCACCGGCAATTTTGGATCGTAGCCGAACTGCAGCCGCTCGATTTCCAGCGCCTGGCGATGCAGCTTTTCCTTCTCGTCGAAATCGAAGCGGATCCACGGGTACTGGCGGCTGGACGGCTTTACATCCTCGATCTTCAGCTTGTCGATCTGCTTCATGCGGCTGGTGGCCTGGCGCGCCTTGGCCTTGTGGGCGCGGAAGCGGCGCACGAATTCCTCGAGGTCGGCGATACGATCCTTGGACTTGGCGTTCACCGCGGCGATGCGCGCCCGCGCCGCCGTCGAGGCTTCCATGTACTCGTCGTAGCTGCCCGGGTAGGTCTGGATGGTGCCGTAGTCGAGGTCGGCCATGTGGGTGCAGACCTGATTGAGGAAGTGGCGGTCGTGGGAGATGATCACCATGGTCGAGTTGCGGCCGTTCAGGACGGTCTCGAGCCAGCGGATGGTGTTGATGTCGAGGTTGTTGGTCGGTTCGTCGAGCAGCAGGATGTCCGGGTTGGCGAACAGCGCCTGGGCCAGCAGCACGCGCAGCTTCCAGCCCGGCGCCACCTCGCGCATCGGGCCGTTGTGCTTTTCGATCGGAATGTCGACGCCAAGCAGCAGTTCGCCGGCGCGCGCCTCGGCGGTGTAGCCGTCGTACTCGGCGAACCGGTGCTCGAGTTCGGCGGCGTGCATGTAGTCGTCTTCGCTTGCGTCCGGGTTGGCGTAGATCGCATCCTTCTCCTGCTGGCATTGCCACATGTCCTCGTGGCCCATCAACACCACGTCGAGCACGCGCATGTCCTCGAAGCCGAACTGGTCTTGGCGCAGGTAGGCCATGCGCTCGTGCGTGTCCTTGGTGACGTTGCCGGCCGAGGGTTCGAGCTGGCCGCAGAGGATTTTCATGAAGGTCGACTTGCCGGAACCGTTGGCGCCGATCAGGCCATAGCGGTTGCCGTCGCCGAACTTGACGGAGACATTTTCGAACAGGGGCTTGGCCCCGAACTGGATGGTGACGTTGGAAGCGACGAGCATGGCGGCGGGCGTGGAAGGAGCGGCGAACCATGCATTTTATCCGCCGCCGCGCCCGATACATGGCATTTCATGTCGCCAACGAACCGCGGCGGCAATTGGGCTATAACTGCGCGCCAAGAAAAAGCCGCGCGATAATGCCGCGCAACATCCCCGGTTTCGGCGTTGGCCTTGCGCTTCCAACGTCATCACCCCTGCCCAAGGAGCTCAGCAATGAAAGTACGCCGCGTGACCACCGGACACGACGAGCAGGGCAAGGCCGTTTTCGTCAGCGACATCGAGGTGAATGGCGCAACGCTCGAACACTTGCCGGGCGCCGAATACCACAAGCCGTGGGGCGCGGATGCTCCGCCAGCGTTTCCCGATGGCGGAGCACAGCCGCAATATCGGGACTATTTCCCGCCCCTGGGCGGCTACCGCTTCCGGATGTTCACGGTGGCGCCCCAACCCACGGCGGCGCAACCGCCGATTGATCGGCCGGCACTGCTGGGCGAGATGAAGGAAAAGTTTCCGGGGCTCGCCGAACACATGGAACCGGACAACCCGGGCATGCACACGACCGACACCATCGATTTCGAGTACATCGTTTCCGGCGAGGTCTGGCTGGAGCTGGATGACGGCGTCGCTGTTCATCTGCGCGCCGGCGACACCGTCGTGCAGAACGGCACGCGGCATGCCTGGCGCAACAAGGGCAGCGAGCCTTGCCGCGTCGTCGTGTTCATGCTCGGCGTCCCGCGCCAACCCTCCGGCCGCGCAGCCGCGCAGTCGTCGACATGAATAAAGACGCGCACATCATGTCAGAACCCGGCGAAAGCACGCCGCGGACGCGCCGCATCCGATCTGACACTCGCTAGACACCTCTTCAATCGGGTGGAAACATGAAATCATATTGGCTTGCCATCATTGCCCTGGCTGCAGCCCTGGCGGGTGCGCCGGCACAGGCAGCGCCGGACACCCTCGTTCTCGGCACGGCCACCGCGGGCGGCGGCTTCGAACTCTATGGCCAGCATCTGGCCGCAGCGCTCGCCGAAACCGATGCGTCATTGAAGATCGAGATACGCGCCACCCGCGGCAGCGCGGAAAACCTGCCGCTGCTCGAAGCCGGCAAGCTCGACATCGGACTGGTCGAAGGCAACGCCGCGCACGCCGCCTTCGAGGGTATCGATCGACCGAAAACCGCATTGCGCATCGTCGCCGCCATTTACCCCGGCCCCGGCATGTTCGTCGCGCGCGGCAACAGCGCCCTCCGCACGCTGGCCGATCTGCAAGGCAAGCCGGTGGCCTTCGGGACGCCGGCATCGGGGCTGACGAAACTCGCACGCGAGGTACTCGATGGCCTGGGGCTCACGCCGGAACGTGATTTTCAGGCGGTTTTTCTGGACAAGGCCGGCGACGGCCCGGATCTGGTGCTGGCTGGGAAGGTTGTCGCGTTGTGGGGCGGCGGGATCGGCTGGCCGGGGTTTGCCAAGGTGGCCGCTGGCCCGGACGGGGCGCGCTTCATCGTTCCGAACGCGGACGAGATCGGACGCATCCAGGCCAAACATCCCTATTTGCGCAGCATGGTGGTGCCAGCAGGAACCTATGCCGGCCAGGAGGCTCCGATCCAGACGGTGGGCCTGTGGTCGTTTGTGCTGGCACGCGCTGATTTGCCGGATGAAGTGGCCTACCGGCTGGCCCGCGCCCTGCATCGCGGCGAGGCAAAGCTGGCCGCGCGGCTGGCGCAGGGCCGCTACACAACGGCAGCCAATACCGCGAGCGAAGCGCCGCGCGCCGAATTGCTGCACCCAGGCACGGCACGCTATCTGCGCGAGATCGGCGCGTTGCGCTGAACTATGAAGATAAACTCCATGCTCCAGACAACTACATGACAGCCATGCCCACAACCAGTCCTTTTGACGCCAGTGGCGCGACGCACATGCGGCCGACCCGGCTGGACCTGGTCGCCGATCCCCTGCCGACCGAAAGGTACGACCTGATCTACACCCTGATGACCTTCCATCACATCAGCGACACCGAAAAGCTGCTGCGGGACATGCACACCTTGCTGGCCTCGCCCGGCTATCTGTGGGTCGCCGATCTCGATGCCGAGGACGGGTCATTTCACGGCCCGGAATTCGCTGGCCACAAAAGTTTCGATCGAGGGGAACTCAAACGCAAGGCCGAGGACGCCGGGTTTCGTGACATCGGCTTTACGACGGTGTTCCACATGCAAATAGGGGATGGGCCGCAGCAGACCGAATTCCCGATCTTTCTCATGGTAGCCAGGAAGTAATTAGTCGGCGCTGGCGCGATGAAATTCCCCGCATGGGGCACGCGCCGTGCGTCCGATCCTGCCGGGAATCACTTGCACAAGGAGAATCACCATGCACGAAATCATGAAGATTTGGCTGACACTGCTGCTGGCTTTGCATCTCGCCCAGGCACAGGCACAGATCGCCACCGGCGTGGTGGACATTCCCACCCGGCCGGGCGTCACGCAGCGGCTGCTGGTCCTGCCGGTGCAGGACCCCAGGGCCGCAGTCATCCTGTTTGCCGGCGGTCACGGCGGCCTGCAAATAACTTCGAACGGGGCGTTCAAGTGGGGAGAGAACAATTTCCTGATCAGAACCCGCCAGCTGTTCGCCGACCAGGGCCTACTGGTGATCGTGGTTGATACCCCGTCAGATCGCCAGAGCGGGCCCTTTCTTTCAGGTTTCCGCCAGTTGCCCGAGCATGCCGAGGACATCAAGGCGGTGATTGCCTGGGCGCGAAAGCAGGCTCCCGTACCGGTCTGGCTGGTCGGTACCAGCCGCGGCACTCAATCCGCAGCGTTTGTCGCCACCAGACTTGATGGCCAGGAAGGACCGGACGGCCTGGTGCTGACCGCAACCATTCTCACCGACAACAAAAGTCGCCCGGTTCCGGCCCTGCCGCTCGACCAGCTACGCATCCCCGTCCTGGTGGTGCACCATGAACAGGATGGCTGCAGTCACTGTTCGTTCAATGATGTGCCCAGCCTGATGGACAGGCTGGGCGGTTCGCCCAGAAAACAACTGCTGTCATTCAAGGGAGGCGAGAACCGCGGCGACCCCTGCGCGGCCCTGGCCTATCACGGATTCAACGGGCTCGAGCGCGACGTGGTCGCGCAGATCGCCGCCTGGATCGTCGCGAAGTAACGGCGCCCGCCGTTCGGCCGGCGGGCGCATCCGCCGGCTTAAACCACCTTGACGCGGATGTCGTAAAGGCCGTCGATATGGCCTTCCATGACGTCGCCCGGCACCACCGGCCCGACATTCTCCGGCGTCCCGGAGTAGATGACGCTGCCCCCGGTTTTTCAGAGCCCGTTGGCCTTGAACCAATCCCGCATCCGCTGCCAGCCGTCTTCGGCCTCGGCCTTGCGATAGCTCGGGCGATAGTCGGCATGGAAGGCGTGCGGCGCTTCCGGATACACGTGGATCGAAGACTTGCCGCCGGCTTTCTTGAGCGCCGCGTTCATGTCATCGACGTCGCCGAGCGGAATCCCCTGGTCCTTGCCGCCGTAGAGGCCAAGTACGGGCGGCTTGATCTGCGCGGCCAGGTCGATGGGATGCTTGGGCGTTTGCGCGGTGGCCGGATTGTCGATCCGCCCGTACCACGCCACGCCGGCCCTGATCCGCGGGTTATGCGCGGCATATAGCCAGGTGATGCGCCCGCCCCAGCAGAAGCCGGTAATGCCCAGCCGCGTTGTATCGCCACCATTTTTCGCGGCCCAGGCGACGCAGGCGTCAAGGTCGGTCATCACGCCGGCATCCGGCGTCTTGCCGACGATATCGGTGAGGATTTCCTGGACGTTGGTCAGCTTGCGGGGATCGCCGTAGCGCGCGAACAGCTCCGGCGCGATCGCCTGGTAACCCAGCTTGGCCAGCCTCCGACAGACGTCGGCGATGTGCTCGTGCACACCGAAGATCTCGGAAACCACGAGGATCGCCGGGAAGTTGGCGCCACTCGCCGGCTGGGCGCGGTAGGCCGCCATCTCGCCGTCCGTGGTCGCCACCTTGATCTCGCCGGCGGTGAGTCCGGTGGTGTCGGTCTTGATGGCCGTCTGCGCCATCACCGGGTGCGTGGCCAGCGCAAAGCCGGCGCCCAGAGCGGTCACGATGAAGCCGCGGCGGTCGAGCTTGAGCGCCGGGTTGAGACTGTCGAACTCAGGGTCGGGTTTTTTCATTTTATGTCTCCGTTTGTGTGTTGGGGAATCGAAAAATACCCCTTAACCCTGAAAATGACAAACGACAGACACAGGCGCCGCGCAGACGCGCGGATTGATGCGGGGGTTCTGACGTTCGCCGCCTAACCGGCCACCAGCCGCCAGAGCGAGGTCACCTCCGCCGCGCGCGCGGCATGCAACGGGTCGGTCGGGTCGCTGGCTTTGGGATGGGTCGGGCGGACGTCGATTTTGCCGATCACCTTGAGGCCGGCGGCGTCGAACAGATTCTGCAGCTCGGCGCGCGCGCGCAGACCCAGATGCTCGGCCAGGTCGGAAAGGATCAGCCAGCCTTCGCCGCCGGGTTCCAGATGCGCCGCCAGGCCGTCCAGAAAGCCGCGCAGCATGCGACTGTCCGGGTCATACACGGCATGTTCCAGCGGCGAGCTGGGCCGGGCGGGCAGCCACGGCGGATTGCAGACCACCAGCGCGGCCCGCCCCGGCGGGAAGAGGTCCGCCGCGACCAGTTCGATTTGTCCGGCGAGCCCCAGCCGGTCAATGTTCTCGCGGGCGCAGGCCAGCGCACGCGGATCCTGCTCGGTCGCGACGATGCGCCGGATGCCCCGGCGCGCGAGCACCGCCGCCAGCACCCCGGTGCCGGTGCCAATATCGAAGGCCCGCTTGGGTAGCGGTTGGGGCAAGGGCGCGCTGGCGACCAGTCCGACGTATTCGTTGCGGATCGGGGCAAAAACACCGTGGTGCGGGTGAATGGACTGGCCGAGGGCCGCCACCGGGACGCCTTTCTTGCGCCATTCGTGCGCGCCGATCAGGCCCAGCAGTTCGCGCAATGAAGCCACATAGGGCGCGGCCGCGACGCCGTAGGTCTCAAGGCAGGCCGCCTGGACATCCGGGGCGCGGCGCAGCGGGATGCGGTGATCCGCCTCGAAGGGCAGCAGCAGCATGCCCAGCGTGCGGGCGCGCTGCGACTGCGCCAGCCGATGCTGGTGGAAGGCCTCAACAGGCGAGTCGACCGGTTTGCGGGCCTTGCGCTCGATACGCCGCGTCAGCGCCTGCAGCAACTGCCGGGCATTCTGAAAGTCGCCGCGCCACAGCAGCGCCGTGCCTTCGCAGGCCAGCCGGTACGCCGCGTCGGCCGACATGCGGTCATCGGCGACCACCACGCGTTGCGGCGGCGGCAGTCCGGCTGACGAGCGCCAGTCGGCGCTGTGTGCCAGGCCGTCCTCTGTCCAGTTGATGCGTGGGGGGGGATTATTTGCCAATGCAGAACCTGCCGAAGATCATGCCCAGCAGGTCGTCGGCGGTGAATTCGCCGGTGATGCGGGAAAGCGCCTCCTGCGCCAGGCGCAGCTCTTCGGCGGCAAGTTCGAGCCGGCCGAGCTGCCCGCTGGCGGCTTTGATCTGCACGGCGGCTTCGGCGAGCGCTTCGAGGTGGCGCGCGCGCGCCAGCAGGGCGTCCTCGCCATGGCCGCGCCAGCCGGCGACGCGCAGCAGTTCGTCGTGCAGCAGGGCGACGCCCACGCCACTCTTGGCCGACAGGGTCAGATGCACCGCGCCGCCCGCTTCGTGCCGCCCGGTTTTCCGCTGGGCCAGATCGGCCTTGTTTTCGACGACCACGCGCTCGATGCCGGCGGGCAGGCGGGCGGCGATGGCCTGATCGGCGGGCGTCACGCCGGCGCGGGCATCGACGATCTGCAGGATGACATCGGCCTGCTCGATTTCGCGCCAGCTCCGCTCGATACCGAGTTTTTCGACCACATCCTCGGTATCGCGCAGGCCGGCGGTGTCGATGATATGGAGCGGAATACCTTCGACCTGGATCGTCTCGCGCACCGCATCGCGCGTGGTGCCGGGGATCTCGGTGACGATGGCGCGCTCCGCGCCGGCCAGCCGGTTGAGCAGGGATGACTTGCCGACGTTCGGCAGCCCCGCCAGCACCACGGTCAGGCCCGCGCGCAGCACACTGCCTTCGTGCGCCCGCGCGCGAAGGTTCGCCAAGTCGGCGGTGAGGCGTGCCAGGCGCGGCACGATGTCGGTGTCGGTGAGCGGGTCGATCTCTTCGTCGGGAAAGTCGAGCGTCGCCTCGATCAGGCTGCGCAGCTCGGCCAGGCCGTCAGTGAGCGCATGCACCGCAGCCGAGAATTCGCCCGACAGCGAACGCAGGGCGGCGCGCGCCGCCTGCGCCGAGGCGGCCTCGATCAGGTCGGCGATGCCCTCG
>JAUSBB010000077.1 GCA_030652245.1 Rhodocyclaceae bacterium
CAGTGCGGGCAATAGGCCACGCCCTTGCCGCGATAGGCATTTTCGCCCGGCACGTTCATTTCGCGCCAGCGCGCGCCGGTGGCGAGGATCACGCTTTTCGCCTTGAGCGTGGCGCCATTGGCGAGCCTGACCTGGGCCAGGCCGTCGTCTCCGGCCGGGATCAGGGCTTCGGCGCGCTGCAGGTTCATGATGTCGACGCCATATTCCTTGACGTGCTGCTCCAACGCCGCGGCCAGTTGCGGGCCTTCGGTATGCTTGACGGAAATGAAGTTCTCGATCGCCAGCGTGTCGAGCACTTGGCCGCCGAAGCGCTCGGCCACCACGCCGGTGCGGATGCCCTTGCGCGCCGCGTAAATCGCCGCCGCCGCGCCGGCCGGCCCGCCGCCGACGACCAGCACATCAAAGATTTCCTTGGCATCGAGCCTGGCCGCCATGTCGGTGCTGGCGCCCGTGTCGAGCCGGGCGAGGATTTCCTCCAGGCTGGTGCGCCCCTGGCCGAAATGTTCGCCGTTCATGAAAATCATCGGCACCGCCAGCACGCTCTTCGCCTCGACCTCGGCGCGGAACAGTGCGCCGTCGATCATCGTGTTTCTGATGTTCGGGTTGACCACGGCCATGAGATTGAGCGCCTGGATCACATCCGGGCAGTTGTGGCAGTCGAGCGAAATGTAGGTTTCAAAGGCGAATTTGCCGCTCAGTCCCTTGATGCGCTCGATGACTTCCGGCTCGACCTTGGGCGGGTAGCCGCCGCATTGCAGCAACGCGAGGATCAGCGAGGTGAATTCGTGGCCCATGGGGATGCCGGCGAAACGGATGCGCGGAACCTCTCCGGCGGCGGCCACGCCGAAGGAGGGGCGACGCGGATCGGCGCCATCATGGCGCACGGCGATTTTCTCCGACAAACCGGCGAGGTCTTCGAGCAGTGCGCGCATCTCCTGCGCGCTCCTGCTCTCGTCCAGCGACGCCACCAGTTCAATCGGGCGCACCAATTTTTCAAGGTAGGCCCGCACCTGGGCTTTTGTATTGTCATCAAGCATCGCTAGCTCCTTATCAATCGATTTTGACTATCGCAAGGGGAAAGAAAAGGCGCCCCGATGATACCGGGGCGCCCGCTCTGTCGGGGTTGGCGGTCTTGTTATTAGATTTTGCCGACGAGGTCGAGGGACGGCTTCAGGGTCGCTTCGCCTTCTTTCCACTTGGCGGGGCAGACCTCGCCCGGGTGCGCGGCGACGTACTGCGCGGCCTTCACCTTGCGCAGCAGCTCGCTGGCGTCGCGGCCAATGCCGAGATCATGAATTTCGCAGACCTTGATGGCGCCCTGCGGATCAATCACAAAGGTGCCGCGCAACGCCAGGCCCGCTTCCTCGATCATGACATCGAAATTGCGGGTGATGGCGCCGGTGGGGTCGCCGATCATCGGATACTGGATTTTCTTGATGGTGTCCGAGGCGTCGTGCCAGGCCTTGTGGGTGAAATGCGTATCGGTCGACACGCTGTAGCACTCGACGCCGATCTTCTTGAACTCGGGATAGACATCGGCCAGATCGCCCAGCTCGGTCGGGCAGACGAAAGTAAAATCGGCGGGATAGAAGAACACGACCGACCACTTGCCCAGCAGGGAAGCCTCGGTGACTTCGACGAACTTGCCGTTGTGATAAGCCTGTGCCTTGAAAGGCTTGAGGGTGGTATTGATGAGGGACATGAGTAGTGCTCCTTGGCTAGGGTGAAATTGACGAGTGGGGGAAAAGTGATTTGCTGGAGCGCATCTTAGTCGCGGCCCCGCCACTGATCTAATTGTATGTGTCCATGGTATTGATAGCCCATGACTATCATGTCGGCAAGCCGCGCCTTGACAAGAAAGGTGTCCCGCCGGGATAATCCCGCCCCTCCACGTGGTGATGTAGCTCAGTCGGTTAGAGCATCGGATTCATAATCCGGGGGTCGGTGGTTCAAGTCCACCCATCACCACCAGTTTCAAGAAGCCAGCCTTGCGCTGGCTTTTTTTCGCCTGCCCACGTCCTTTGTTTCTTGGTGTCGGAGTGTCACGCCACTTAGAGGCGTTTATTTGGCGCGATATAGGTGTTGCGCGCCAAATAAAATGGCGCGATACTCTGTCGCGCGACAAATAAAGGGGCCGCCATGCCAAAAGTAATTCGACCAGAGGAGTTTGACCAGATAGCCGAAGTCGTCGGTCAATTTCCTGATGGAGCAAAGCTTGATGAGATTTTGGCAGCCATGGGCGAGGATCTGTCGCGGCGGACGCTTCAGCGCCGCCTTGCCGATTTGATTGCCCAGGGACCTATTACCGGCAGGCGAGAGCAGAAGTCATTCAAGTATCGGCTTGCACCCATCACAGGCGCCCTGAAAGTCACGCTTGCCGATGTTCAGGTCGAGGCACGGGGCGAGGTCTATGTCCCGACCTCTCCCGAGGGTGCGGAAATCAAGGTCTACGTGCGACAGCCGGTCCAAGGTCGCCGCCCTGTGGGCTACAACATCAAATTCCTGGACGCCTATCGGCCGAACGAAACGTGGTACCTGCCCGACAAATTGCGCGGGCAGCTACATACTCTGGGACGGTCTCCTGCCGATCATGCGCCGGCGGGCACTTTCGCCCGCGACATTCTCAACCGCCTGCTGATCGATCTGTCGTGGGCTTCGTCGCGCCTGGAGGGGAATACCTACAACCGGATCGACACGGAACGCCTGATTCGGTTCGGGGAAGCTGCTGAAGGCAAGGATGCGATCGAGACCCAGATGATCCTGAACCACAAGGCGGCCATCGAGTATCTGGTCCATGACGCCGAACGCGTGGCCGTGAACACCGAAACCATCATCGCCGTTCACGCACTCCTGTCTGATGGCTTGCTTGCCGACCCGGTGGCGTGCGGCAAACTGCGCAACCGCGCGGTTGAAATCGGCGGCAGCGTCTACCTGCCAATGGCGCTGCCGCAACGCATCGAAGAATTGTTCGGGATCGTGCTCGGCATGGCTGCCGAAATCGCAGACCCCTTCGAGCAGGCCTTCTTCCTGATGGTGCATCTGCCCTACCTCCAGCCTTTCGAGGACGTGAACAAACGCGCGTCCCGCTTGGCGGCCAACATTCCGCTGATCAAGGGCAACCTGAGTCCGCTGTCGTTCATCGACGTACCGGAGCGTGCTTATGTCGATGCCCTGCTGGGCGTCTACGAATTGAATCGGATCGAATTGCTGCGCGATGTGTTCGTCTGGGCCTACGAACGATCCTGTCAGCAATATGTTGCCGTGAGGAGTCAGCTCGTTCCGCCCGATACATTCAGGCTGCGCTACCGGGCTGCGTTGGCGGAAGCCGTGCGTGCCATTGTCAGGGGGGGGCTGCCAGCAACGATAGAAACCGTCCGTCAGTCGATGCCTGCATCGGTCGCGCCCGACGATCAGGAAGGCTTTGCCAAACTCGTTCTGGAGGAGTTCAGCACCATGCACGCCGGAAACGCGGTCCGCTTCGGACTCCGGCCACTGGAGTTCGAGGCTTGGCAGGAAAACCTGCTATCCGGAAATTCCGGATAGCTGCATCGTTGAGGGTGCCGCTCATTCCATCGGACGCACCCACCGACCCCAATAACGAGTAGTTTTTCAGCAAACCCATCACCACCAAAAATTCAAGCGGTCCCCCATGCGGCGGGCCGTTCTTCATGGCGTGCCCGCTACGGCGACGCCGGCCCCGCCCCCTGTATCTCCAGCTTGCGCATCTTCTCCCAGAGATTCTTGCGGCTGATACCGAGTTCGGCGGCGGTGTCGGCGATGCGCCCGTCGTGGCGGGCGAGGGCCTGCTGGATGTAGCGCCGTTCGCTTGCGGCGAGATAGCTGCCCAGCGTTGGCGAAACGTCCGTCGTGGCGGCGTCTGCCTCCGCGAATTTTCCGCACAGCATGTCGGGGGTGATGACTTCGGCATTGCCCAGGATGCGTGCGCGGTCGAGGCAGTGGCCCAGCTCGCGCACGTTGCCGTGCCAGGGGCGCTCCAGCAGCGCCTGTTCCGCGGCGGGATGCAGGCGCGGGGGCGGGCCGTCCTGGCGGAAATTTTCCATCAGGCGATTCGCCAGCCAGAGGATGTCTTCCTTGCGCTCGCGCAACGGCGGGATGTCGATCTGCACCACGTGGATGCGGTAATAGAGATCCTCGCGAAACTTGCCCTCCTCGACCATGGTGCGCAGGTCGCGGTGGGTGGCGCAGATGAGCCGGAGGTCGATCGTGATGGGCCGCTGGCCGCCGACGCGCACGATCTGCCGTTCCTGGATGGCGCGCAGCAACTTGACCTGCATGCCCAGCGACATGTCGCCGATTTCGTCGAGGAACAGGGTGCCGCCGGCGGCCTGTTCGAAGCAGCCCTTGCGTTCCCTGATGGCGCCGGTGAAGGCGCCTTTCTCGTGGCCGAACAGCTCGTCCTCCATCAGCGACTCGCTGACGGCGCCGCAATTCACCGCGACGAAGGGCTGGCTCCCGGTCGGGTCGGCCTGGGCATGCAGGGCGCGGGCGACGACCTCCTTGCCGACACCGGATTCGCCGGTGATCAGCACCGAGCGCGCCTGACCGGCAATGCGCGGCAGCATGGCCTCGATGCGGCGCATGGCGCTGGAAATGCCCAGTTGCGGCGCGCCAACCGTCTCGGGGGTGGCACGCGAACTCAGCAAGCGCACCTTGTCGAGCAGCAGCGGCACATTGAGGGGCTTGGTCAGATAGTCCTCGGCGCCCAGCTTGAGCAGGCGCACGGCCTGGTCGATGGCGCCGTGGCCGGTGATGAAAAGAAAGGGCGGCAGCGTCTGCCCCGACTTCTGCAATTCGGTGAAGAGATCCTCCCCCGAGATGTCCGGCAGCCGGATGTCGCTGATGACCAACTGGTAGCCCTTGTGCAGCAGCCCCGTCAGCGCCGCGCGGCCGCGCTGGAACCAGTCGCAGGCATAGCCTTCCATGTCGAGCCGCTCGACCAGGGCCTCGCCCATGATGGCGTCGTCTTCGATCAGGCAGATGCTTGGTTTCATGTCGGATTTTCCGTTTCAAGCGCCGTCGCGCCAGCGCCGACTTTTGTCAATGCAGGCGCTTCACTGCGCAGCGGCAGGTGGATCAGGAAGCGCACTTCGCCATCGCGACACTCGACGGCGATGCGGCCACCGAGCTGGCTGACGGTCTGGTAGCTCACCCAGAGTCCCAGGCCGTGGCCGCCCTCGCGACCCGACACGAAGGGCTCGAAAAGGTGAGCCAGAATCTCTGGTGGTGGCGGTTCGCCTGTGTTGGCCACGAGCAGCGCCAGTTGGCCGTCCGACTCGCGGGCATCCACGCGGACCCGGCCGCCGGGCGGGGTCGCCTCGATGGCGTTGAGCAGCAGATTGATCAACACCTGGCGAACGAAACCGGCCGGCAGCGGCAGCGATTCCGCGATGTCGATGTCAAAGGCGACTTGCAGTGCTTTCCGGGTCGCCTGCGGTTCGATCAGCGTGTGAATGTCCTCGAAGTCCTGCCGGTTCAGGGCGCGCGCCTGCACCCGCGCCTGCACCAGGAGCGCCCCGACGGTTTCCGTGATCTGCTGCAGGCCGCGTTCGAGCAGGGCGACGGTGCGGGCGGTGGCCGGGTCAAGCGGGCCGCGCTGTTTGAGCGTGTCGAGCGCCATCAGCATGCCGCCGAGGGGGTTGTTGACCTCGTGGGCGATGCCGGCGGCGAGGCGACCGACAGCAGCCAGGCGCTCGGATTGCATCACCTCGCGCTCAAGCGCGGACTTTTGGCGAATCTCGGCCGCCGCCGCGCGATAGGCGGCAAACAGTTGGCCCAGTTCATCGCTGAATGAATACAGGTCGGGACTGAGGTCGGCGGGCGCCCCGTGGACGATTTCACTCATGCCATGCGCCAGCTGCACCAGCGGTTCGGCCATGCGCCGCCCCCAGTACCAGTTCAGCGGCAGCAGGATTGCCAGCACCAGCGCGCCCATGCCAGCACCGCCCAGGGCAAAGCCATAAAAGCGCGGCAGGAACACATGCTTGGAATGGGTGACAACCAGGGTGCCGAGACGCTCGTCTTTCTCGGCAACGGGAATGGTCACATACAGGTGGTCCGAACCCGGAAACTCATAGACGCCAGCGACATCGGAATTCGCAGCGGCGAGGGCGTGCGCCAGTTGTGAGTAATCGGCGCCGAGACTGCCCAGTTCCGCCAGCAGCGGCATGCTGCGCGGCATCGAGGAAACCAGTACTTTCAGGTCGCGATCGACGACGAAAATCGCCTTGGGCTCCAACGGCTGTTCGGGCCGGTCCTCGTGGAAGGGGGCGCGCACGAGCTCGAAGGCGCGCCAGGCGTCGTCGTGCAGCAGCACCGGGAACAATGTGTTGGCCAGGGTGTAGCCGAGGCTTTCGGAACTGATGACCAGATCTTGCTTCAAGTGCTCATAGGCGCGAAATATCAACCCGCCCGAGACCGCCACGGCCGAGACGACAATCAGCGCGCCGCCCCAGAGCGGAATCTTGTGGCGGAAGCTCAGGTCAAAAAACTGCCGCATCGCCTGGCGTCAATACTCGCCAAACGCACGCATCATCGTGACCACGCCGTCATAGAGACGCCGCTCGCCGACGATAAAACCAGTGAGGTTGAGCCGCTCCAGCAATTGGCGACCGTCCGCGTCATTTTGCATGCCGAACAGGACGCGCTGCATGGCGCCGTAGTCGCTGGCAGAAACCGAGCGATGGGCCACAAAGGGCGGGAAGCCATATTCCGGCGATGCGCCGATGATGCGCGTGCGCCCGGTCAATTCGGGCTTGACCTGCTTCAGCGTATCCCAGACAAAGCTGTCCATGGCCGCGCCATCGGCCATGCCGGCGGCAACCGCCTCGACCGCCTTGCGATGTGACCAGGTGAAAAAGGTTTTGCGGAAGAACGTATTGGGGTCCTCGCCGAGTTGTCGCACCTGATAGCGCGGCACCAGGTAGCCCGTGTTGGAATAAACGTCGGAATAGGCGAATGCCGCGCCCTTGAGGTCGGCCATGCTGTTGCGGCGCTGGTCGTCCGCGGCCACCAGCAAATAAGAACGATAGTAGGGCCGCCCCTGGTTCAGGGGAACCGCCAGCAGCCGCACCAGATCCTTGAGATAGAGGAAGGGGTAGACGCATAGCCAGGCGAAATCGAGGCGGCCCTGGTGCAACAGATCCATCGATTCACGATAGCTGTTGCGCGGCACAAATTCCACCGTTACCCCGAGACGGGATTCGAGGTAACGGCGCCAATCCGCCATCAGGGCGTGCTGGTCATGGACGAAGGCCGGGGTCAGCCCAACGCGAAAAGTTTGCGTCACTGCCGTCTGGGCGGCTACCCGATTCGCACCCAGCAGGCCAGCACCCAGTGAGGCGGTAAAAGCGCGCAGGAACAGACGACGTCCGTTACCGTCCGGTAACTCCTCGATAGAGGGCAGGCTGGGCTGGTTACTCATAGGTAACGAAGTATAGAGGTAAGTGCCTGCACGTTGGGAGCGACTAAACCTTTCTGTTTCCTTGACTTACGTCAAGCAGCGAGACCTGTGCGCGGTTGGCACGATACCTGCGGTAAATGAAGCAGAAAAGTTAGTCGTGAGTTATTGGAGGAACAGCGTGCTCATATCCTGGCGTAAATATCTGGTGCTGTTTGTGATCGCATGGGCCTGGGTTTACCCGTCCCACGCCGCTTCCGAGGCGGGCGCCATCGATCCGGCCG